>CAYQDX010000047.1:12733-17401 GCA_964416345.1 uncultured Ectothiorhodospiraceae bacterium | reverse complement strand
ATAATCCGCTTCTTCGCCGGCATGCGGGAAGCGACTGCCCGGGCGAGCAGGATCGTCAGCGACATGCTTGCCTACAGCCGGCGCAGTGCTTCGAGCTTCGTGCCCATCCACTTAAACGAGCTCATCGACACCGTGCTGCGCCTGGCGGGACACGACTACGATCTCAGAAAGAGCTACGACTTCCGCCGCATCCACATCAGCCGTGAGATGACCGGCGCATCGGATGAGGTCTATTGCGACGAAATGGCCATCGAGCAGGTGCTGCTCAACCTGATGCGCAATGCGGCGCAGGCCATGGCGTCCAGCGCCTCGCTGCAATCCCCCGAGATCCAGCTGCGGGTGGCGGACGAAGGTAGTCGGGTCCGCGTGGAGGTTGCCGACAACGGCCCAGGCATGAGTGAGGATGTCTCGCGCCGCCTGTTCGAGCCCTTCTTCACCACCAAGCCGGCCGGTGTCGGCACCGGGCTGGGACTCTCGGTGGCCTATTTCATCGTGACCGAGCAGCATCGGGGCACCATCGAGGTGGAGACGGCCCCGGGACGGGGCACGCGATTCATCGTCCGCCTGCCACGTGAGGGGAGACCGTATGGGTCCGGCAATTCTGGTGGTCGATGACGAGCCGGCAATCTGCGACAACCTCGCGGCCTTTCTGGAGGACGAAGGCATGCGGGTGCACACCGTACAGTCCGGTGAGGATGCATTGAGCCGGATCGCTGCCGGCCTCCCCATCCAGGTCTGCATCGTGGACCTGCGCCTGCCGGGCATGAGCGGAACCGATGCGATCCTGCAGATTCACCGCATTGCCCCCATGGTGCGCTTCATCATCCACACCGGCTCGGCGCCTGATTCGGTGCTTTCCAAGCTGCAGGAGACCGCGCTGGGGTCCACCCCCGTATTCAAGAAGCCCGTGGGCGACATGTCCGAGCTGGCGCAGATGGCAGCCGCCTTGGGCACGGAGTCCTGAGGCCGGGGCCATGGACGCGCAATCCGAGCTTGGGCGCAGATCCATCCTGGTCATCGAGGACGATCCGGTGGTGCGCTTCAACATGGTCAGCTACCTGGAGGACAGCGGCTTCTCCATCCTGGAGGAGGACAGCGGCACGCGCGGCATCGAGGTGGCCCGCCATACCGCGCCGGACCTGGTGCTGTGCGACCTGCGCATGCCGGGCCTGGACGGCCTGGAGGTGCTAGAAGCCCTGCGCGCCGAGCGCCCCGATCTGCCGGTGGTCGTAGTCTCCGGAACCGGGGTGCTGGGCGACGCGGTGGAAGCCCTGCGCAAGGGTGCCTGGGACTTTGTCACCAAGCCCATTCAGGACATGGCGGTGCTCGAGTATGCCATCAACACGGCCATCGAAAAGGCTCGTCTGGTCCGCGACAACCGCCGCTTTCAAGAGGAGCTGCAGCGCGCCAACCGCCTGCTGCAGGAGAACCTCGACCAGCTGGAGCAGGATGCCGCCGCGGGGCGCCAGATCCAGCTGCG
This sequence comes from uncultured Ectothiorhodospiraceae bacterium, assembly GCA_964416345.1. Lineage (GTDB taxonomy): Bacteria > Pseudomonadota > Gammaproteobacteria > CAYQDX01 > CAYQDX01 > CAYQDX01. The sequence continues at coordinate 15,921 of CAYQDX010000047.1, read as the reverse complement.
ACTGATGCCGCCGCAGGAGCGCATCATCGGCGCATACCGTTTCGAGCGCTACCTGCTGCCCTCGCTGTACCTCAGCGGGGACTTCGTCGACTACTTCGTGATCGACAATCGGCATCTGGGGTTCTTCCTGGCCGATGTCTCGGGACACGGCGCATCCTCTGCCTTCGTGACGGTGCTGCTGAAGAGCTTCGTCAACCGGTATCTGGAGATGCTGCGCAGCGAAGGCTCGGCGGTCATTCTGGATCCGGCCCAGACGCTGGCGCATCTCGATGCCGACCTGCACGGGCAGCAGCTCGACAAGTACCTGACCATCTTCTATGGCGTGATAGACGTCGAGGACAACCGCCTGAGCTATAGCAACGGCGGCCACTTCCCCAACCCCATCATCTTCGACGGGACGAGCGCACGGTTCATCGAGGGTCGTGGCCCGCCGGTCGGCCTGTTCGGGAGCGCGAGCTTCGACAACGGCGGCTTGGCGCTGCCGCCGACTCACGTGCTCCTGCTGCTATCGGACGGCGTGCTTGATGCCATGCCGGAGGCCACCCTGGAGCAGAAGCGCGCCCGCCTGCTGCAGGCCGTGCGTAGCCCCGGACTCGGCGCGCAAGGCGTTCTCGCCTCGCTCGGGATTACGGCCGACGTGCCCGGCCCGGATGACATGACGCTGTTGGTCGTGGAACGGGGGACTTGAGCATGGCAGAGGGCACGGCAGGCTACGCCCGGGAGGGAGACACCTGGTTCCTCAAGCTCGAAGGCGATCTGCGCCATCCCCTGGGACCGGCGCTCAACGCCCTGCTGGATCGGGCATTCGCCGACCCCGAGACGGCGCACTTCGTGGTCGATCTTTGCGAGGCAGAGAACATCGACAGCACCTGCCTGGGCATCCTGGCCCGCATTGGCAATGAGGCGAGCCGGCGCGTTGGCAGCAAGCCGGCCATCATCTGCACCAAAGGTGACATCAACGAGGTGCTGCTCGCCGTCTGCTTCGACCGTCTGTTCAATCTGGTCGGCGGCGCCGGACTCGCCGGCGAGCACCTGGGAGCGGTCCCCACGGTGGACACCGACTCCAATGGCATGCTGGCCCTGGTGCTGGAGGCCCACCGCCGGCTCTGTGCCATCGACGAGCGCACCCACACAGAGTTCCGTGACGTCGTCAAGGCCCTGGAGGAGGAGGCGCAGAGGCACGAGCACAAGGAGCCGCACTAAGGAGACTCGCAAAAGAATGGCATCGCGGCCAAGGCCTGCTACTCGCGCACGCGCACCCCTTGCTTAGGGTCCCACGTGAGCGTCTTTCCGCTCTTGGGCAGAGGCGCTTCGGGCACCTCTCCCACTGAAACACCATAGCGCCAATCCGCCGGACAGATGGCGATGTAACGCGCATAGCCGCCCAGCCCACCCTTGAATTTGGGATAGCCGATGGTCACCAGGCAGCCGGTCTCCGGCACCTTGTCCAAATTGGCCACGCCTTCGGCCTGGGTGTAGCCGTGGTGCAGCAGCCAATGCTCGCCCTCGAGCGTGGGAGTCGTGTCGGTATCCAGCGGCTCGTGCCCGTGAAACAGTATGTGGCGCTGCTGGTGCAGGAATTTCAGGGCCGCCAGAGAGACCCCCGGAAAGACCGCCTGAGTCGCGAGTGCCGGATCAGGCCATCTCTTGGACCAGTCCGAGCGCACCATGACCACCGAGCCTGCGGGAATCCTGCCGTGCTTCGCCTCCCAATGCTTGATGTCGGAGACCTGCAGGTGGTAGCCCGGATTCTTGGCGACCTCCTCGACAATGGAGATGACCACGAGCGGGCGTACCGCATAGGTGGGCGGCAGCTCGTCGATGGCGGGGTACTCCGGCGCCCAGTGTGCCGGCGGATCGAGCTGCGTGCCGAGTTGGTCGGTGCTCAGCTGATACCGCGTCGCCTCGAAGCCATCCTTGGCGTACTCGTAAGGCTTGCCCGTCTCCGGATTCAAGGCTGGCCCGAAGGTGGACGGGCCGAAGCCCTTCCAGACGGGGATGGACGGCGCGAGCGCATGGGTGAGATCGATGTACTTGGCGATCTTGAGGGATCGATCGTAGACCGACCACAGCCCGGGAGTGGACGTCTCCGCCGACCCCGCCGCCGTCCGGGACTCGGCAAAGACGGCGCCGCCGGGGCCCGCCGGAAGCAGCATCGCCACTGCCATGGCAGCCAGAATAGACAGGAATGCCTTGCTCACGCGTATCGTCTCCACGAGATGGGTCGAGGCTCGGACCGTTGGACCTCGGGTCCGCATTGAAACGTAGCAGGCGCGGGCTCGGTGCGCCACGCGGAACGACCGCTCCGGTGTGGGTGCGGGCTCACCCGCCATGGCCGCGCGAGGTCCACCCAACCGAGTATAACGGCCGCTCCCGCAGACGCCCCCTGTGGCGGCGTCGCCTACCGGCCTTGGCGTCTAGCCCTCTCCATCACGGCCCTGATGAAGTCTGTCTTCGCCTCGGTATAGGCCACTCTATCCTGCCGGTAGCGGTCGGCCAGCTGCAGCTTCAGCTCACCGTACTCCCGGGCCACCTCGGGATGCTCGGTGAGATAATCCCGAAACAGGAGGCCCTCCCATTGCGGGAAGTCCGCCTCGACCGTGTGGATATGGTGCGTTCGCCGCCCGTTGCCGTCGCGCTTGATGAGCCAGGCATAGAAGGGCGGCGTGTCATCCCCCCGCGTGGGTCGCCAGAAATACTCGTACCCCTGCCCCTCCAGGATGGGGACGATTCGCCGCTGGGTCTCGGCGAGGCTCCGCACCTCCACCAGCACGTCCACGATGGGCTTGGCCGAGAGTCCAGGCACGGCCGTGCTGCCGAAATGCTCGATGCGCCTCAGCAGCTCCGCAGGCAGGCACGAGAGCAGGTGACACTTCTCCTGCTCGAAGCTCGCGGGCCAAAGCGGATCGTAGGGGACCACCGCCACTACTTCCTGCACTACCCGGGCGATCTTCTCTTGGAGCGTATCCATTGGCACCGTCAACCCGCCCATCCTCCGCCGTCTAGGGGCTAGCTCCCAGGTGCGTCAGTGGACCTCGCTAGACTCGACCAAGCGCCCGCCGCTCAAATCGCTTCGCCATCACTGCTACCTCCAATTCCTTCGCAGCCTCCTGAATCTCTTGGGCGACGGTACGCTCCGGCGCCCCGACGAATGCCTGAGTCAAAAGACAGAGCTCGTCGAGTCGTCT
>CAYQDX010000047.1:0-12633 GCA_964416345.1 uncultured Ectothiorhodospiraceae bacterium | reverse complement strand
GCTCCGGCGCCCCGACGAATGCCTGAGTCAAAAGACAGAGCTCGTCGAGTCGTCTCCGGGCCTCCGCCAATCATTTCAGGCGCTACCCGGATGCGGCTTCCTGGCCCTTCGCCATTCTGCTTCGCGGCGACGAGCGGCAGGCACACCCCGCCATCGCCATGGCACGAGGCGCACCAGCAGGCGGGTGATCCACACGATGCTGTGGTAGGTGAACCGTGCCCATGTCTTGCGCCGCAAGCCGTATTCACCAACGAAACGATTGGGCAGCAGCATTGCAGCCAGCGAATAATTGAACGGTGCCAGCAACCGTGTGAGCCACGTGCCCGTCATCAGCCCCCGGTAGATCTCGCGCGCCGTGTCCGTGACGACCAGCGTTTCACCGGCCAGCAAATGTCGCCACCATGCCTGGAAATCCGCCCAGTGGTCTGGATAGCGGTGCCCGGGTATGCCGAAAAACAGTCCGAAGGTCTTCGCCTGCTGATAATGCTGCTCCTTTTCATCGACACTCATCTTTCCGACGAACAGCTCATAGGCCATCACGGCGGAATCCAGCAGCGTCGCCGCAACCCAGAACAACAGCTCGGGATCGTTCGCATCGTACGCCGAGTCCATACCGGAGCGCAGCGGTCCGCTCACACGGCCGTGCACGCGATCATGCACGGCCCGCACGTGTCGAGCCGTCGCGATCGCCTCGTCACGGCGGCCGAACACAATGCCGTAGACGGCGGTGAAGGTGCGAATGCCGCGACCGAGAGGATCCTCACGATAGCGGCTGTGATCAGCAACACCTTGCGCAACCTTTGGATGGGCGATCTGCAGCAACAATGCACGCATCCCTGCAAGCAGCAGCGCGGGCTCGCGGCCGACGCGCCAGAAGACCTGATCCGGCGAAAAAAAGCCGGTATCCAGTCCAAGCTCACGGCCCAGCTTCTCCAGATGCTTCTGGAAGTCATCACTCGTAGCCGGCTCGCCCGAAACCGCTTCCATCGATAGCCTTGCAACAGATGGGGTATCAATCGCCCCGAAATTTCTCGCTCGTGCCACCTCGCAGTGGCGCATCAGTCTTCTGCCTCCTGGCACGGCCGCAACTCGAGCCCGCCGCCCTCCTAAGCGGAGGCGCCCCGAAGGCGTTCTAGCTCCTCGATGGTGCGGGGCCAGTCCCGTTTGAGCAGGCGGGGATCGGTCAGCGCCCGCTTGAGGGTGTGGCTCTCCCGAAGGAGCGTGCCGCGGAACGCCTCAAGGTCCGCATCCAGGACCTCCAGGCCGCCGGGATCGTGGGCGCGCAGCGCCGCCTCCCCTTGCGCCAAATGCAGAGAGCAGCGGCGCTCCAGGGCGTCGAGATAGACTGTAATGTCGGGAAGCTCAGGCATCTGCCAAAGAGCATAAGCCCAGCGGTGGCCACGTGAACAGGGGAGTCCTGGCGCAGCCGGCCGCGCGATTCGAGCTTCGTGACCCTGGCCCGCATGGGCGAATGATCCTCCCGCGTAGCCCGGGGTCCGAGGTGATTTGCGGCCCTGCCCGCGCCCCCTGTGGCCACCGCACTCGAGCTCTCGCGCAGAGTGTGCGGGGACGCCTGGAAAACGGTGCGGAACAAGGCTACCGTACGGGTTTACCGGGGCTGCACTTCCAGCTCCAAGACCCGTGCACCGCAGACACCGCCGGCCTATGCCTCGCTCCGCCCCATCCGACCAGCCATCGGCGTCCCGCATGCGCCCGCAGGTGCTGGTGTCCTGGGGACTTGGCCTGCTTGCCGTCGGCGTGGTGATCTGGCTGGTGCTCGAGCGCCTGCAGGATTTCACAGCTACGCCGGCTCGCGAGGGCGTTTCGGCGCAGGCGGTGCCGGTGGAGACGGCTTCCATCGAGCAGGGCCCCATCGAGCTGCGGCGCACCTTCAGCGGAACGCTGGACGCCCGGGCGGAGTTCGTGGTGGCGCCAAAGATCGCCGGGCGGGTAGAGCAGATTGCGGTAGATCTGGCGGACACGGTGAGCCGCGGCGAGGTGGTGGCCAGACTCGACAACGCCGAATACTTGCAGGCGGTGACGCAGGTCGAGGCGGATCTGGCGGTGGCGCAGGCCAATCTGGCCGAGGCCCAGAGCCTGCTGAAGATTGCAGAGCGGGAGCTGCAGCGCATGGACAAGCTGCGCAGGCAGGGGGTGAGCTCGGAGTCCCAGCGCGATACGGCCATGGCCGATCAGCTCGCCAAGCAGGCCCACGTGGAGGTGACCAAGGCCCAGGTCGTGCGCGCCCGGGCGGCACTGGAGACGGCCCGCATCCGCCTCGGATATACGGAGGTGACGGCAGGCTGGAGCGGCGGCGCCGAGCGGCGGGTGGTGGCCGAGCGTTACGTTGACGAGGGGGAGACGGTGGCCGCAAACGCGCCGCTGCTGCGAATCGTGGAGCTCAGCCCCATCACCGCGGTGTTCTTCGTTACCGAGGGAGACTACGCCCTGCTGCAGCCTGGCCAGGACGCCGAGCTCGGCACCGACGCCTACCCCCGGGAGCGCTTCCGCGGAGAGATAGAGCGCATCGCGCCGGTGTTTCGCGAGAGCACGCGACAGGCGCGAGTGGAGCTGCGGGTGGACAATCCCGAGCTGCGGCTGAAGCCGGGCATGTATGTGCGGGCCACGGTGGTGCTGGAGCGGGTGGCACAAACCACGGTCGTGCCTGAGGCGGCCCTGGCGACTCGCGAGGGCCGCGACGGGGTGTTCGTGGTGGCCGCGGACGGAAGATCCGTGCGCTGGCGCCAGGTCCGGGTGGGAATTCGCGAGGACAGGCGGGTGCAGGTAAGCGGCGAGGGCCTCAGCGGCAGTGTGGTCGTTCTAGGCCAGCAGCTGCTGAACGACGGCTCGGCGGTCGCCGTCTCCGGTGCAGCGGGAGCAGCCCAGTGAGCCTTGCCCTGGCGAGCGTCCGCCGGCCAGTCTTCACCACCATGGTGACCCTGATGGTGGTAGTGCTAGGCGCGGTGTCCTATAGCCACCTGCAGATCGACCTGCTGCCCAGCATCGAGCTTCCCACCATCAGCATCCGCACCGAGTACGAAGGGGCGGACTCGCTGGTGATGGAGCGGCTGGTCACCCAGATCGTCGAAGAGATCGTCGCTACGGTGCCGGGCATCGAGGAGATGACCTCCCAGTCGTATGAAGGCCACAGCACCGTGCGGGTCAGCTTCGGATGGGGCATCAACATCGATGCGGCGGCCGTGGATGTCCGGGCGACCCTGCAGGATGAGATCAGCGAGCTGCCGGACGATATCGTCGGGCCGCGAGTCACCAAGTTCGACGTGGATACCTTCCCGGTGGTGCTGCTGGGCATCTCCAGCTCGCTGGACCCGGTAGAGCTCACCCAGGTGGTGGAAGATCAGATCCGCTACCGCTTCGCCCGCATTCCCGGTGTGGCCCAGGTGGATCCCTGGGGTGGCTACACCCGCGAGCTGCGGGTAGAGCTGGATCCGGGCAAGCTCAACGCCCTGGGACTGCCGCTGAACGAGATTCTGGATGCCATCCGGGACGCCAACCTGGATCTCCCGGCCGGCAAGATCGAGCAGGGACGCTTCGAGGTCACGCTGCGGGCGCCCGCCGAGTTCAGGGACCTGGGGCAGATCCGCGACACCGTCGTCGCGCGCCGGGAAGGGGCTCTGGTCACCCTGGGACAGATTGCCCGGGTCGCGGACACGTACGAGAAGCTCACCCGTATAATCCGGGTCAACGGCGAGCGCGGCCTGCGGGTGGCCATTCGCAAGCAGCCCCAGGCCAACACCGTGGAGGTGGCGCGGCGGGTGCTGGCGGAGGCAGAGGCCGTCAACCGGGCGCTACCCCAGGTCCACATCGTGCCGGTGATCAATCAGGGCAACTTCATCGAGCGCGCCATCAGCAACGTGGCCCAGTCCCTGCTGTACGGTGGCTCCCTGGCCGTGCTGGTGCTGCTATTCTTCCTGCGCAATGTGCGCAGCACGCTGGTGATTTCGCTTTCCATTCCCATCTCGCTGCTCGCGACCTTCGCGCTGCTCTATTTCGGCGGCTTCACCCTCAATCTCATGACCCTGGGCGGCCTGGCCCTGGGCGTGGGCATGATGGTCGACAGCTCGGTAGTGGTCCTGGAGAACATCTACCGCCGCCGGCAGGAGCTGCGGGAAGCACCCGCCGACGCCGCCGTGGCAGGCACGGGCGAGGTCGCCTCGGCAGTGATTGCAGGCACCGCCACCACCCTGGTGATCTTCCTGCCCCTGATCTTCGTGCGCGGCGTCAGCGGCGTGCTGTTCAAGGAGCTGGCCTACGTCATCATGTTCTCCCTGTCCTGCGCCCTGCTGGTCAGCTTGAGCCTCGTGCCCATGCTCGCCTCCAGGTTGCTGGCCGCTACCGCCGGGGAAGTGGGCCGAGGCTGGCCCCGACGCCTGGCGGCATGGGCGGGCGCAGGACTGACCGCCATGGAGAATGGCTATGGCGATCTGCTGCGGTGGGTGCTGCAGCGGCGCCTGCCGACCCTGCTCTCGGTGATCGGCGTCTTCGCCGCGAGCCTGCTCCTGCTGCCGTACATCGGCACCGAGTTTCTGCCGCCCAGCGACGAGGGCGAGGTGCGGGTCACCGGCGAGATGGAGGTGGGCACCCGACTGGATCTGATCGATCGACAGACACGGCAGATGGAGCAGATCGTCTACCAGGCGGTGCCGGAGGCGATCTCTTCCGTGGTCTCGGTGGTGACCTCCGGCACCCGGGGCAGTGCCAAGGCGAGCGGGGAGATCCGGCTGTCCCTGCAGCCGGCCGCGCGGCGCCAGCGCCCCAACACCGAGATTGCCGCAGATCTGCGCCGCCGCCTGGACGGCCGGATCCCGGGCATGAAGATTCGCACCCGCGCTCCCCAGGGCCAGTTCCTGCTGGAGCGTCTGCTTCAGAGCATAGAGGGAGTGACGGTGGAAGTGCGGGGCTTCGACCCCGACACCCTGGACCTGCTGGCCCGGCGGGTGGCGGACGGCGTAGCCGACGTGCCCGGAGTGACGGACGTGGAGCTCAGCCGCGAGGCCGGCATCCCGCAGCAGGAGCTGAAGCTGGACCGGGGCAAGCTGGCCGACCTGGGCCTGAGCGTGCGCGACGTGACCGAAGTCATCGAGACCGCCGTCGCGGGCTCGAAGGCCGGAGAGTACCGCGTCCATGGCGACTCCTACCGCATCCTGGTGCAGCTGCAGGACGCGGAGAAGCGAGCGCTCGGCGAGATTCTCGATCTGACCCTGCGCACGCCGGCCGGGGACCTGGTGGCGCTGCGCAACCTGATGAGCACCGAGACCGGGCGGGGTCCGGTGACCATCGAGCGCAAGGATCAGCAGCGTCTGGTCACGGTGACCGCCAACGTCGCAGGGCGGGACTTGGGATCCGTGGCCGCAGACGTGCAGGCGCGGCTGGACCAGATTCCCCGTCCGGCGGGCAACGAGCTGCTCATCGCCGGCAACTTCGAGGAGCAGCAGAAAGCCTTCCACGAGCTGACGGTGTCCCTGCTGCTGGCACTGCTGCTCGTCTACATGGTGCTAGCCTCCCAGTACGAGTCCCTGCGGGACCCGCTGGTGGTCATGCTGACGGTGCCGCTCGCCGCCGTCGGCGTGCTGCTCACCCTGTTTCTTACCCACACCACGATGAACCTGCAGTCCGCCATCGGCTGCATCATGCTAGGTGGCATCGTGGTCAACAACGCCATCCTGCTGGTGGATCAGGCCGGCCGGCTGCGCAATGCGGGCATTGGCACCCGCGCCGCCCTGGCCGAGGCCGGCCGCAAACGGCTGCGGCCCGTGCTCATGACCACGGCCACCACCGTACTGGCCCTGCTGCCGCTGGCCTTCGGCGTCGGCGAGGGTGCCGACGCCCAGGCGCCTCTGGCACGCGTGGTGGTGGGCGGACTCACGGTCTCCACCCTCGTTACCCTGGTGCTGATTCCGGTGGTCTATTCCCTATTTCACGGAGAAGGGAGAGGGGCTGAGCTCCCCCGGTGAGCCGCGCATCCCCAGTGGGTCCTGCTGCAATACCGCCACAGCTTCGGCCGCGCCACTGCCAATAGGAGGAAGAGGGTCGCGGAGACGACGCTCGACGGGTGCTGGACAGCGGGCAGGCGGGCCGGGTCTTCTAATCGCAGGTCCTATCCGCGATAATCTCGGCGGCTTGAGCCGCAGCTGCCGGGATGCTCGTGTTGGCTGTGCCCGGGTAGACACAACGCTCATCCACCGTCCCCGCCAACGGTGGGGCGCCTATCAGATCAACGTCACAGGCACGAGGTCGAGACATCCCGAGGCGCGCCTGCGCGCCGGCCTCGCGCGCAACCCCCTACTCGGCACGGGGACCCGCTTGGATTGCACAAGGAGGTAGTCGCGGGACATTGCCGCTACGCAGGCCAACGAAGCTTGCCCACTCCGCCGTGTCAGTAATGACCCATGTTGTTTAGCTCCCCCATCTTCATTTTCCTGTTCCTGCCGCTGGTGCTCACCGCCCACCTGGTGCTTCCCTGGCGGCTCAAGAATGTCCTGCTGCTGGGCGCCAGCCTCGTGTTCTACGCCTGGGGTGAGAGTTTCTACCTGTGGATCATGCTGTTCTCGATTGCCGCGAACTATTTGTTCGGTCTGGCCATCTCTGGATGCACCAGAGGAGATCGCGCGCGCTGGTGGCTGGCGGGAGCAGTCGTCACCAACCTTGCCTTGCTCGGCTGGTTCAAATACGCCAATTTTGCCGTGGACAACCTGAGCTCAATGCTCCTCTGGCTCGACCTGCGGCCCGTAGTGCTCGACCCGGTACATCTGCCTCTTGGCATCTCCTTCTTCACCTTTCAAGCGCTCTCCTACGTCGTCGATGTTTATCGCCGTGAGGTCCCCGCTCAACGCAGACTCGGCGACTTCGGGCTCTACGTCGCCTCGTTTCCGCAGCTCATCGCCGGGCCGATCGTGCGTTATCACGATGTGGCGGCGCAGATAGACCGGCGAGTGGTCGATGCAGAGCTGTTCGCCTCCGGCATCCGCCGCTTCATCGTCGGTCTGGCCAAGAAGATGCTCATCGCCAACCCGCTCGGCGAGGTGGCAGACCAGATCTTCGGCTTGCCCGCCAGCCAGCTCGGCACCACCACCGCCTGGTTGGGCATCGTCTGCTATACGCTGCAGATATACTTTGACTTCTCTGCCTACTCGGACATGGCCATCGGCCTCGGGCGGATGCTCGGCTTCCGCTTCTTGGAGAACTTCAACTATCCCTATGTGGCACGCTCCATCCAGGAGTTCTGGCGTCGCTGGCATATCTCGCTTTCCAACTGGTTCAGGGACTATCTCTACATTCCCCTTGGCGGTAACCGCGCTCGGCCGCTGCGAGTCTATGGCAATCTGCTGGTCGTGTTCCTGTTGTGCGGGCTGTGGCACGGCGCGAGCTGGAATTTCATCTGGTGGGGACTCCACCACGGTCTATTCCTGGTGCTTGAGCGACTCGGCCTGAGCCAAGTGTTGAAGAAGCTCCCTGCGCCGGTATGCCACCTCTACGTGATGGCCGTGGTGATGATTGGCTGGGTGCTATTTCGGGCAGACGATCTGCCCCACGCGTTGCACTGGCTCGCGACGCTCGCGGGCGCTGGGAGCATCGCCGGCAATCCCAATGCGTACATCAGCAATGAAGTGCTGCTGGCCCTCCTGCTCGGCCTCATCGGGGCCGCGCCGGTAGTGCCTTGGGTCCGCAGCCTGGTCCTGCGGCGGCTCTCCAGCGGCCGGAGCCGCCTTGGCTACGGGGTCGTTGAGACCCTGGCCGGCTCTGCACTGTTCGCGCTGTCGGCGGCCTATCTCGCGGCCGGTACCTACAATCCCTTCATCTACTTTCGATTTTGAGCACGACCATGCATCGCTACCGTAATCTCAGCGTCGGTGGACTCTTTCTGATTGCCATCTGGCTGCCCCTCGTGCTCGGTCCATTTGGCCGCTCCACCCAGAGCGAGACCGAATTCCGTACGCTTGCGCCCCTCCCCGGGCTGGCGTGGTCGCGGCAGCGACTGAAGGCGTTCCCGCACGAGTTCGAGGCCTACTTCAACGACCATTTTGGCTTGCGTGCCGTGCTGCTGACGCTTCACAACCATGTGAAGGTCGCCCTGGGGGTTTCGCCATCATCCAAGGTGGTCCTCGGCGAGGATCACTGGCTGTTCTATGCGGACGAAGGGGAGCTGAATGATCATCTGCGTCGTATCGAGCTGTCGCCGGAGGATCTCAAGAGGTGGCGCGATTACTTGGTGACCGTGCGTGACTGGCTCCGGGCGCGCGGCATCGATTACATCTTCGTGGTGGCACCGGACAAGACGACGGTGTATCCGGAATACCTTCCGGCCCGCTATCGCAACCCCCAGCCCGGCCCAACGCGCTTGGACCAGGTGGAGGTTTATCTCAAGGCACATTCGGACGTGAAGATACTCGATCTGCGGACGACACTGATGGCCGCGAAGGGTGGGCTGCCGCTCTATCGCAGGTCGGATACCCATTGGAACGACTACGGCGGCTATGTCGGCTTTCAGGCACTCATCGCGGCCACGCCGTGGCGCTCCCAAATGCTGCGGGTCCCGGACAACACATTCATCATGCAGCCGTCGACCCCGGGAGGCGATCTGGCGCGCATGACCGGGGTGCCCGAGCTGTTCGCGGGGCCCACCGTCCAGTGGAACCCTGCCGTTCTGGACGGGTACCAGGCGTGCGCACAGGAGCTGGCCAAGGGCTGGTATGGTCGCGAGCCGTTCACGACTCACTGCGCGCGTCGGTCTGGCACGGCCTTGGTTTTTCGGGACTCCTTTGCCATAGCGCTGATCCCCTATCTCTCGGAGAGCATTGGGACCGTCCGCTACATTTGGGAGCGGCCGACCGCGGCTCAATTGGAGCAGGAGGTCAAGCATCTCAAGCCGGATGTGGTGATCGAGCAGCGGGTCGAGCGCGGTATGATGCCGCCGCCGGCGGCCGCGGAGGTGGCGCGGCTTCGAGCCAGCATCGCCGGCTGAGGGAGTAGGACGTGGCGGGTGCATACACGGTTTGCTCCCTGATTGTCCGGGTGCCAATTCCGGTGGCTCAGGCGCCGATTCACGGGGAGGTCCCAGGGGCGGCCAACCACGCTGCGATATATCAATCATTGCGAAAGTCCTTGCATGGGGTCGAAGCGGCCGTCGGCGGGAGGGAGCCCGCCGTCGAGCTTACAGGGAGGTACTCGCAGCGTGTCGCGGAGGCCCCATGTGAGGACCTTCGGGGCGATTATTAGTGCGACCGAGCGCAGCGCACCGGCCCAGTCGAGCCGTGTCCTCAAAGAATCGGCCAGAGGGCTGGCCTCCTACCCGGGGGGAGGTGAGCCCCACAGCCCCTTGCAGGCGGTGCCTCGAGCTGCCCGGCTGGATTGACAGGCGCACCGACGCTGGTACAGTGGCCGGCGGTAGCGGACGCCGCCCCCTCGTTAGATGCTAGCCATGCGAATTCAACGCCACCATTCACCGGTATGGGTCCGCGCCCTCATCGGGGTGAGTGCATTCGTCCTGGTCGCCATCGTAGGCTGCACCTCCCCGCAGTCGCCCTCCGGTGAGCTCCTTCAGGTCAGCCCGCCGCCCGATCTCCAGAAGCTGGAAAAGGGCGTGCGGGAGCAGTTCGAGACCGTCTGGCAGAATCTGCACCGGCTCGAAGGGGAGGCGCATACGCCCGAGCAGCTGGGAGCGGCCTGGGGCGCCCTCGGCCAATGGCTCGATGCCTACAAGTATTCGGACAGCGCCGTGCGCTGCTATCGCAATGCCCGGGCCTTGGATACGATGGAGCCGCGCTGGCCCTACTATCTCGGACGCCTCGCCGAGGCGGCGGGTGACCTCGAAGCCGCCGGGCAGCAGTATTCCATCGCCGCCAAGCTCGCGCCCGGTGTGGTGGAGCCCAGGGTCAAGCTCGGCGATTTGGCGCTGCGACGGCAGGACCTGGATCGGGCCGAGGCAATTTATATGGACATCCTGAAAGCCCATCCGGACAGCCCGGGTGCTTTGTTCGGGCGCGGCCGAGTGGCATTACTGCACGGCGACGCGGCGGCAGCCGTCGAGTCGCTCGAGCGTCTCGCCAAGAAGCAGCCGGAGGCGGCCGAGGTCCATTACTCGCTCGCGCTCGCCTGGCGCAAGCTGGGCGATGAGAAGCGCACCAGGGAGCAGCTGCATCTGGTGCCCGCGGAGAACCTCGACCAGATTTCCCTAACGTCGGATGCTCCCTGGGAGCTCGAGCTGCAGCGGCTGGACCAGGGCACGCGCACTCTGACCCGGCGTGGCTGGCAGGCCTTCAGGCGCCATGCGTACGGGCGGGCTGCCGTGCTGCTCGGCCGCGCCGTGAACGGCAAACCCGAAGACGCGGACATGCGCATCAACTATGCGCTGGTCCTGGTTGCTACCCGTCATTGGGCGGCGGCCACGGAGCAGCTAGACGAGGCACTCCGTCTCGCCGGCGACCGCAAGGACGTCGTGGTCAAGGCCCAGGTCGAGCTGGCCAGGGTGTCGATGGCCCAGCGTCGCCTGGAGGCGGCAGTCCCTCATCTCGAGGCCGCACTCGAAGTCGATCCCGAGTCGGTGTCCGCCCACCTGGAATTCGGTCGACTGCGCCAGCAGCAGGGGAAGTTGGAGGAGGCAGTGCGCCACTATGCCGCGGTGCGTAGCAGCGATCGCCCCCTCGCCGGCACCCGATTCTGGCATGCGGCCCTGCTGCTCCGTCTTGGTCGCGACAAGGCGGCAGCTGCCGCGCTGGACGAGGATCTTCACCAGCTGGGAGATGACGAGCAGCTCCGCCTGCTGCTCGCGCGGGTGCTCGCCACGGCACCGCAGGCCGAGCAGCGCGACCTGCCCCGTGCCAGCCAGCTCCTGGCTGCCTCGACCGGGACGCCCGATGTGCTCTATGCCGAGACCGCAGCCATGGTGGCGGCGGCCGGGGGCAAATTTGATCAGGCAGTTACCTGGGAGCAGGCCGCCGTCGATGCGCTCGCCACTGCGCGTCCGCGCAGCGCCGCTCACACCGCGCGCAGGCGACTGGTGCTCTATCGGCGGCGGGAGCTCGCGGGCGCGCCCTGGGAGGCGCGTGAGACGCCCATCACCGTACCGGTTTCCAACGTGCCGCTCTCCAAACGGTGAGTCCGGCTTCCTGCCCGAAGAGTTGCACAAGGATCAATCCATGCGGATCTCCATATCAAACGCCGCCGGTGCGGCCATCGTGGCGCTCTTGATCCTGAGTGCCTGCAGCCGCGAGCAGGTGCCAGAGGGCCATGCCGTGGTCGGAGATACGCCCCGGCAGGAATCCCATGCCGTCGGTCCACCGTTCGTGGACGTTGCGGCTCAGGCCGGCATCGACTTCACGCACTGGAACGGCATGGCAGGGGAGCACTATTTCGTTGAGCCCGGGTCGATCTCGACAACGACGGAGATCTGGACGTCTACCTGGTGCAGGGGCGCCTCCTGAGCCCACCGGGCGAGACCCTGAAGCCCATATTTCCGTCCCCCAAGCACGGCGGCGGGCGAGTCTATCGCAACAACCTGCGCATCGACGCCAGCGGCCGGTCTCATCTGAGCTTCACCGACGCGACCGAGGAAAGTGGTCTCGAGGCCGACGGCTACGGCATGGGAGTGGCGGCCGGGGACTTCGACAACGACGGCCGCATCGATCTGTACCTGACGAATTTCGGCTCCAACCAGCTATGGCGCAACGTGAGCGGCGACGGGCACATTCGGTTCGAGAACGTCACCGCCAAGGCCGGGGTCGACGATCCGCGCTGGTCGACGAGTGCGAGCTTTGCCGACCTCAACGGCGACGGCTGGCTCGATCTGTTCGTCGCCAACTACTTGGATTTCACGCTCGAGAATCACCGAGCCTGCCGCTCCCCCGGCGGGCGTCAGGACTATTGCGGGCCGCAGTCCTACAACGGCGAGCCCGATCATCTGTTTCTCAATCGCCGTGATGGGACCTTTGCCGACATCACCGGTCCGGCGGGACTGGCCGAGGCAGCGTCAAGTGGCCTCGGGGTGGTTGCGGCAGACTTCGATCAGGACGGACGAATCGACCTCTACGTCGCCAACGACCAGCGGCGCAATTTCCTCTGGCGCAACCTGGGCAACAAGGACGGCGTACCGCACTTTCAGAATATCGCCCTGGAGAGCGGGGCTGCCGTATCGATGGACGGACGCTCCCAGGCCTCGATGGGAGTGGTGGCCGGAGATATCGACAACGACGGCGATGACGATCTGTTCATGACCCATCTCAATGCCGATACGAACACGCTTTATCTCAACGACGGTCGCGGCGTCTTCGAAGATCGCTCGGCCGCCACTGGTCTGGGTGCACCGAGCCTCGCATATACCGGCTTTGGCACGGCGCTGCTCGACTTCGACAACGATGGCTGGCTCGACGTGGTGGTGGCCAACGGCGCGGTCAGGGTGATCGAGGCTCAGGCCAGGGCGGGAGACCCCTATCCCCTCAAGCAGGCGAACCAACTGTTCCACAACCGCGGCGACGGGACCTTCGCCGATGTCAGCGGCCAGACCGGTCAGGAGTTTGCCCGAATGGAGGTGAGCCGGGGCATCGCCGCGGGGGATGTGGACAACGACGGTAAGGCGGATTTCCTGATCTCCAACAGCAACGGACCGGCGCGGCTGCT
>CAYQDX010000046.1:0-17431 GCA_964416345.1 uncultured Ectothiorhodospiraceae bacterium | reverse complement strand
GGCACCCGCAGCGCCCTGGATTGAATCGGTCGCGGGACATTCGCCGGCCTTAATAAAATAGAACCTGTCGCAAACTGGGGATCTTTTTCTGGGACTATCTGCACGATCGCGTGTCCCATTCCAACGAGATTCCATCTCTGGCCGCGGGCTCGGAGCTGCGGGGTGCGATTCTGCCGGTGCTAGGCCTTGCCGTGCGATGGATCTCCGTTTCCCTGATGGTCAGCATGGCGGCGGCCGCCTTTTCGGCGCACCGGCAGATTCGGTGCACCGGCAGAACGGCTGGCTGGCCGCCGCGGAAGGGGCGGACAGCCTTTTCGCAACGAAACGTAGCTTCGGCGCGCGCGCCTTGACGAGGCCAAGGCCATCCTGCAGGATGACGGCGACTACTCGTCGAGGAGATGGAAGTGCACGAGGGGAAGCGACCATGACGGCGGCGGAGCTGCTGGTGAGATGTCTGGAGAACGAGGGCGTCGAGTACATCTTCGGCATTCCGGGGGAGGAGAACATCGATGTGATGGATGCGCTCCTCAACAGCCCCATCCGCTTCGTCACGACGCGCCACGAGCAGGGGGCCGCCTTCATGGCGGACGTCTACGGGCGCCTTACCGGCCGGGCGGGGGTCTGTCTCAGCACCCTCGGCCCGGGGGCGACCAACCTGGTAACCGGTGTCGCGGATGCGAACATGGATCGCGCACCGGTGGTGGCCATCGCCGGCCAGGGTGCCACCACCCGGTTGCACAAGGAGAGCCACCAGATCCTCGATCTGGTGAACCTCTTCGAGCCCATCACCAAGTACAGCACTCAGGTCCGGGAGCCGGAGATCATCCCGGAGGTGGTGCGCAAGGCCTTCAAGGTCTCCCAGGCCGAGAAGCCCGGCTGCAGCTTCATCGACTTCCCGGAGAACATCGCCAAGATGGAGGTGGCGGACAAGGTGCCCCTCAGGGTCCAGAGCCCCATGCCGCCCCGCCCACCGCAGGAGAAGATGGTCCAGGCGGGCAAGCTCATCCGCGAGGGCAGGTACCCCCTCATCATGGCCGGTAACGGCGTCATACGCGCCGGCGCCTGCGAGCAGTTGGTGGCATTCGCGGAGGCGTTCGGCATTCCCGTGGCCAATACCTTCATGGCCAAGGGGGTCATCCCCTTCTCCCATGAGCTGTCGCTGGGCGCGGTGGGTCTCCAGGCGACCGACTACGTGTCCTGCGGCTTCGACCGCGCCGATGTGATCATCTGTGTGGGCTACGACATCGTCGAGTACCACCCTCACCTCTGGCACAAGGACAAGCGGCGCAAGATCATCCACGTCGACAGCCTGCCCGCGGAGGTGGACGAGCACTACATCGTGGAGGTGGGCGTCATCGGCGACATCGGCGGGGCACTCAGGGGCATCGCCGCCGAGGCCCGGGGCAGCAAGGAACAGGCGGCGCTCAGCCTGCGCAACACCATCGTGCAGGAGATGCAGGCCCGTGCCGGGGACACGGGCTTTCCCGTCAAGCCGCAGAAGATCATGTGGGACCTGCGCCAGGCCTTGGTTGCCGAGGACATCGTCATCAGCGACGTGGGCGCGCACAAGCTGTGGATGGCGCGCATGTATCAGGCCGAGCGTCCCAACACCTGCATCATCTCCAACGGCTTCGCCGCCATGGGCATCGCGGTGCCGGGGGCGATCGCGGCCAAGCTGGCCCATCCCGAGCGCACGGTGGTGGCGGTGACGGGTGATGCCGGGTTTCTGATGAATTCCCAGGAGATCGAGACCGCCATGCGCCTGGGCACGCCCCTGGTGGTCCTGATCTGGACCGACGCCGAGTACGGGCTCATCAAGTGGCATCAGCTGCGCCGCTTCGGGCGCCCGAGCCACATCGACTTCAGGAACCCCGATTTCGTGAAATACGCCGAGAGCTTCGGGGCGAAGGGCTACCGCGTGGGGAGCACCGACGACCTGCTCCCCACCCTCAGACAGGCCATCGCCGACGACACGGTGGTGCTCATCGACTGTCCGGTGGACTATGCGGAGAACATGAAGCTCACGGCGGAGCTGGGGGAGCTGGTGTGTCCCATCTGAGTGATCCGTGATTCGTGATCCGTGATCCGTGATCCGTGAAGCGAGGAATGGGAAGGGACGGTAGGTTGGGCAGGGGCGCCCTTGTCCAACGAGAAGCGTAAGCCAGAGAACGTGCACGGGGGAAGCGGCGGTCTAACAGTGGGGAGGGCCTTGCGGTGACGCGTTACGGCATCATGATTCCCGGTGCGAAGGGTGACGGCGGCGTGCTCGAGGTCACGGCCCCTTACGACGGCTCGGTGATCGGGGCGGTGGACACGGCCGGGGCGGCCGCCGTCGAGAAGGCCGTGGACACGGCCTACGGTCTTTACCGCAACCGCAAGGGCTGGCTTCCTCCGGCACGACGCATCGAGGTGTTGGACAAGGCGGCCGGCATCATGGCCGAGCACGCCGAGGCGTTGGCGCTGGAGGCGGCGCGCGAGGGCGGCAAGCCCCTGGTGGATTCCTGCATCGAGGTGACCCGGGCCATCGACGGCCTGAAGAGCTGCGTGGAGGTGCTGCGAACGGAGGCGGGGCGTGAGATCCCCATGGACCTGAACGCCGCCTCGAGCCAGCACTTGGCCTTCACCCGACGCGAGCCCCTGGGCGTGGTCGTGGCTTTCAGCGCCTTCAACCATCCGGTCAATCTCATCGTCCATCAGGTGGGCCCCGCCATCGCCGCGGGCTGCCCCGTGATCGTCAAGCCCGCCGAGGCCACGCCGCTCTCCTGCTATCGCCTGGTGGAGATCCTGCGCGAGGCGGGGCTGCCGGATGAGTGGTGCCAGCCCCTGACGGTGGGCGACCTGGACCTGGCCACGGCACTGGCGACGGACCCGCGGGTGGGTTTCTTCAGCTTCATCGGCAGCGCCCGGGTGGGCTGGATGCTGCGCTCGAAGCTGGCGCCGGGGACCCGCTGCGCCCTGGAGCACGGGGGTGCGGCACCGGTCATCGTGCACCAGGACGCGGACATCGACGAGACCCTGCCCCTCCTGGCCAAGGCGGGCTTCTACCACGCCGGGCAGGTCTGCGTATCGGTGCAGCGGGTCTTCGCCCACGAGTCCGTCGTCCAGTGGATCACGGAGGGGCTCGCACAGCGGGCCGCCGCCATGAAGGTCGGGGATCCGACCTCACCGGAGACGGAGGTAGGGCCCCTCATCCGCCAGGACGAGGTGCGGCGCGTGGACCGGTGGGTTCAGGAGGCCGTCGACACGGGCGCGCGGCTCATCACCGGCGGCAACCGTATTGCCGACTCCTGCTACGCCCCCACGGTCCTGCTCAACCCGACATCGGATGCGCGGGTGAGCTGTCACGAGATCTTCGGTCCAGTGGTCGGCGTCTATCAGTACTCCCAGCTCGACGAAGCCATCCAGCAGGCCAACGTGCTGCCCTACGCCTTCCAGGCGGCGGTGTTCAGCCGCGACATCGACACCGCCCTATACGCCTACAGGCATCTGGACGCCTCGGCGGTCATGGTCAATCAGCACACCGCCTTCCGCGTGGACTGGATGCCCTTCGCCGGCCTGAAGCAATCCGGTCTGGGGGTGGGCGGTATCCCCTATACCTTCCGCGACATGCAGGTGGAGAAGATGATGGTGCTGCGCTCCAAGACCCTTTGAGCCCGCCTGCCCGGCGCTCGACAGCCGACGGTATCGGCCGAGAGCAAGACATGCTTAGAGCCTGAGAAACATGCAAACCTTCCTCATGAGCTGCCTGGAAGCGGCGGCGGTCCTCTTCATCTTCGTGGTGGGGCTGGGCGTTCTGTGGGTCATCGCCATGTACGTGGCGGACGTTTCCCAGACCCGACACGCCATTCGGCGCAACTATCCGGTAGTCGGTCGTTTTCGCTACCTCTTCGAGCGCCTCGGCGAGTTCTTCCGCCAGTACTTCTTCGCCATGGACCGCGAGGAGCTCCCTTTCAATCGCGCCCAGCGCTCCTGGGTGTACCGCGCCGCCAAGGACCTGAACAACACCGTCGCCTTCGGCTCTACGAAGGACCTGAGGGCACCCGGCTGCGTCCTGTTCGTCAACTGTCCCTTTCCGACCCTCGGCGAGGACGCCGTCCCGTCCCACGAGCTGACCATCGGCCCGTACTGCGAGAAGCCCTACACCACCAGCGGCTTCTTCCACGTCTCCGGCATGAGCTACGGTGCCATCTCCAGGCCCGCCATCCTGGCCCTGTCCAATGGCGCCCGCATGGCGGGCTGCTGGCTGAACACCGGGGAAGGCGGACTCTCGCCCTATCACCTGGAGGGAAGCTGCGACCTGGTGTTTCAGATCGGCACCGCCAAGTACGGCGTGCGTGACCCCAGCGGGACCCTGAGCGACGAGAAGCTGCGGGAGGTGGCCTCCCATGACTGCGTGCGCATGTTCGAGCTCAAGCTCAGCCAGGGGGCCAAGCCCGGCAAGGGCGGCATCCTGCCCGGCGTCAAGGTGACGGCGGAGGTGGCACGCATCCGCGGTATCCCGGAGGGTCAGGACTCCATCAGTCCCAACCGACACCCGGAGATCAACAGCAACCCCGACCTGCTCGACATGATCGAACGGGTACGCAATGTCACCGGCAGGCCCACGGGCTTCAAGGCCGTGATTGGCGCGTACGGCTGGCTGGATGAGCTGTTCGCCGAGATCCGGCGCCGTGGGTTGTCCAGCGCCCCGGACTTCATCACCGTGGACAGCTCCGACGGCGGCACTGGGGCGGCGCCCATGCCGCTTATGGACGACGTGGGCCTGCCGTTGCGCGAGAGCCTGCCCATGGTGGTGGACAAGCTCACGGAGCACGGTCTGCGCGACCGGGTCAAGGTCATCGCCTCGGGCAAGCTCATCTCGCCGGCCGACGTGGCCTGGGCCTTGTGTGTGGGGGCCGACTTCGTGACCACCGCCCGCGGCTTCATGTTCGCCCTGGGCTGCATACAGGCCCTGCAATGCAACAAGAACACCTGCCCCACCGGCATCACCACCCACAACTCCAAGCTCCAGCGGGGCTTGGCGCCGGAAGACAAGGCCGTGCGCGTCGCCCACTACGCGAAGAATATCGCGCTGGAGGTGGGCATCATCGCCCACTCCTGCGGCGTGCGCGAGCCGCGGCAACTCCGGCGCTTCCACGCCCGCGTGGTCCAGCCCAACGGCCTCTCCGTGCCCCTGAACGAGCTCTATCCCGAGGTGAGCCCGCGCCAGCCGCAGGAGGTGGGCTGATCAAATCTTCCCATTGCATAAGCCCATGCGCTGATCGAGCTCGTGCTCCGGTTCCGGACTGCTACTGTCAATTGAAAATAATCAGGAAGAGGGTCTATACAACAACGCCCGACCACGCTTTTCCTTGGCCTGGTAAAGTGCTGCGTCAGCATATTTGAGCAAGCCCTCAGCATACGTATTGTGGTGAGGGAAAATGCTTATTCCTATACTTGCACTAATGGAAAGAGTCTTGGCTATTATCTGATATGGCAGGGATATCGCCTGAATAAGATCATTTGCTATTCCAACGGCTTTGTCTACAGATGAGATCATATCGAGAACTGCCACAAACTCATCGCCTCCCATTCGGGCCACTGTGTCAGTATCACGCAGACGGTTCTGCACGCGTTGCGTCACCTCAACAAGGACTCTGTCTCCATATTCATGACCGTGCAGGTCATTTATGGCTTTAAAACGATCAAGGTCAATAAACAGGACGGCAAACATACGATGTCTTGTCGTGGATTCTTGGATAAGCTCGTCCAGCAGATTCATTAGCTGTCTGCGGTTGGGAACTCCTGTCAGCTCGTCGAAAAATGATAACTTTTGCAATCTTTCTTCGATTTTCTTTCGCTCAACGATGCTGGCCATGGCTTTTGAGGTGGCTTCCAGAAAGTCATGCTCTAATTTGGTTTGTTGATGACCATGCTCAACATAAAGATTGAGCACCCCCAGTGTTTTTCCCTCTGCAATCATGGGAACTGTGTAGTGTCCGTGGGGCTCCATGCCCTCGGGTCGATTGCTATGGTCCTCATCAATACAACTGCGGAAAGTCAGTCTTTGCTCTTTGGCGGCTATACCACACAAGCACTGTCCAAACTCGATGTGATTGCACATCGACAATAACGAATTACCAAGGTTATGGTAGGCAATCATATTCAATCCTTTGCCTGTTTCATCGGTCAAGAATACACAGCCTTTTTTCTCAAGGGCAAGCCACTGAAGCTCAAGCACCACCAACAGTATTTTTTCCAATTGTTCCTGCAGTGAGATAGGCAAAAGTGAAATATTGAGCATTTCATTTAGTGAATCCTGAATATCGCCCCTTTGCTTCAATTCGACCATGTCTCTCTGATTGGCCTCAATTTGCTTTTTTAGCTGTGCTACTCGCTGTTTTAGATTTGCAACTTCATCACTTAATGAATTGTTCATTTTCGTACACCCTCGACTGGCAGTGGCAATGCGACTAAAAGGATAGGAAATCCAACCACCTGCAGTGAAATATCCACCGTCCTGAGCTCCCAGTCAAGGCGCTGTTGAGCGTCGTCCAGGATGAGGTGCGGAGATCGGAGGGACGAGTCGGGCAGGCGCAGGCATTGGGAGGCTGCTGTAGCGGCGGCAAGGGCTGCACGCTATGGCTTTGGGCGCCAGCACGCGAAATTAGCGATGCCGGCGCTGCCCTGGCGGCGGGATTAGCGCGGCGATGGGCTCGATGAGCCCCAGGAGCGAGAGGATGAGCTGGGGGCGCTTATCGGCAGCAGGTATTGCTGCTCGATCTCGGCGGCCGGACGGGGCCGGGAGAAGTAGTAGCCCTGCGCATAGGCGCAGCCGATGGCCCGCAGCCGCGCGACCTGGTCTGCTGTTTCCACGCCCTCGGCGATCACCTGCATGCCGAACTTGTCCGCCAGGGTCACGATGGTGTCGACCAGGGCGGCGTTGTGGGCCTCCTCGTTGAGCCGCCCGATGAACGAGCGGTCGATCTTCAGCATGTCCAGCGGGAAGCGGTGCAGGTAGCTCAGGGACGAATAACCGGTGCCGAAGTCGTCCATGCACAGGCTGATCCCGAGGGCCTTCAGGCGTGGCAGCAGCTCGGCGGCGGTGCTGGCCTGCTCCATGATCGCGCTCTCGGTGATCTCCAGGCGCAGGCGCTGCGGCGCCAGGCGGCGCTCGTCCAGGATCCGGCCGATGCGCTCGACGAGCTTGGGCTGGACGAGCTGGCGGGCCGAGAGGTTGACACTGACATAGGCGGGCGCCTGTTCGCCGAAGCGCTCCAGCCAGTCCGCCATCTGCTGGCAGGCCCGGGTCAGGACCAGTTGGCCCAGGGGTATGATGAGCCCGGTCTCCTCGGCCACCGGGACGAAATCACTCGGAGAGATGGCCCCCTGCTGCGGGTGCTCCCAGCGCGCCAGGGTCTCGACGCCTTGCAAGCACGCGTCGGCCAGGCGCACGATGGGCTGGTAGTGGCCGTAGAGCTCTTCGGTCTCGACCGCGCGGCGCAGCTCGTGCTCCA
Source organism: uncultured Ectothiorhodospiraceae bacterium (assembly GCA_964416345.1). Taxonomy (GTDB): domain Bacteria; phylum Pseudomonadota; class Gammaproteobacteria; order CAYQDX01; family CAYQDX01; genus CAYQDX01. The sequence continues at coordinate 9,935 of CAYQDX010000046.1, read as the reverse complement.
GGGTGAAGCGCCGCACGGCACCCTCGCGCATGTCGGGGGTGAAGGCCACGCAACGCCCGCCCCCGCCGCGCTTGGCGCGGTACATGGCGGTGTCCGCATCGCGCACCACCTCCTCCGCGCTACCGTAGCCCAGGTGTACCGTGGCGATGCCGACGCTGGCGCTGCAGTAGACCTCGCGCCCGTCCACGAGCAAGGGGTCAGCGAGCGCCCGTTGGATACGCTCGGCGGCGCGCTCGGCGGCGCGCAGGTCGCCGACATGCTCCAGGAGCAGGGCGAACTCGTCGCCGCCGAAGCGCGCCAGGGTGTCGCCGTTACGCACGGTAGCGGCGAACCGCTGTCCCACCTCGACCAAGATCTGGTCGCCTAGCAGGTGTCCCAGGCTGTCGTTGACTACCTTGAAGCGGTCCAGATCCAGGAACAGCAACACGGCCTGCTCAGCCCGGCGACGGGCGGTCAACTCGATCACATGTTCCAGGCGGTCTGTGAGCAATAGCCGGTTCGGCAGACCGGTGAGGCTGTCGTGCAGAGCATCGTGGACCAGTTGCTCCTGGGCGCGTTTGCGATCGGTCACGTCCTGGATCGACCCGGCCATGCGCAGCGGCCGGCCCCGCTCGTCCCGTACCGCCTGGCCGCGGGCGCGGAACCAGCGGTACTCCCCATAACAGTTCCGCAGCCGGTACTCCTCGTCGTAGGGACGCCCCTGCTCCAGGTGCACGCGCAGGTTCTCCAGGGTGTGCTGGCGATCGTCCGGGTGCAGGCGCGACTCCCAGGCCGCAAAGCTGGACTCCATCTCAGCGTCCGCGTAACCCAGCAGCTCCTTGAAACGCGGCGCCATCCAGACCTCGTCGGTCTGCGGGTTCCAGTCCCACAGCCCGTCGGAAGCACCCTCCACGGCGAACTGGAAACGCTCCTCGCTGCGCCGCAGTGCCTCCTGGGCCTGGGCCTTCTCCACGATCACCGCCAAAGTGTTGCCTACCGCCGTGAGGAATTGGTCCTCGATGGGGCGGTGAGCGTGATACTTTGCCACGTACAGGCATAGCACCCCCAGCACCCGACCGTCGGAGAGCATGGGCACAGTGTAGTGCCCGTGGTCCCCCATGCCCGGGTAGTGGACTTCGTGCCGCTCGTCTATATGGGGTGTGTACTGGAGCTCTCCCGACTGCGCCGCGCGCCCGCACAGGCAGCGTCCCCAAGGCACCAGGGCGCAGCGGCCCACCAGCTCCGGCGGCAGTTCCTTGGAGGCGACCAGCTCCATCGTCTGGCCGTCGGGCTGGGCGAGAAACACGGCCCCCTTGGGGAGCAAGGACAACCAGTCGATGGACAGGACCCGGTCCAGGCAACGGGCCATCTTATCTGACAGGGGGGCGCTGCCCAGGCTGAGGCGGAGCAGGTCCCCCAGCACCGCCTGGTGCATCTGCTCCAGGTTGATGTGCTCCTCGATGCGCCTGCGCTCCGTGATGTCCTGCTGGATGCCGATGAAGTGACTGATCTGGCCGGCGGGGTCCCGCACCGGCGAGATGGACGCCTCGGCCCAGTACACCTCGCCGTCCAGGCGCCGATTGCACAGCACCCCGCTCCATACGCGCCCGGCGGAGATGGTCTCCCAGAGGTCTCGGTAGGTCTCGGGGGGGGTCAGGCCAGACTTGAGGATGCGTGGGCTTTCCCCCACGACTGTCTCGGCGCTGTGCCCCGTGACCTGGCTGAAGCGGGGGTTGACGTACCCGATGGTGCCGGCGGGATCGGTGATCATTACGGCGACCGGGCTCTGCTCTACGGCCCGCGAGAGCGTGCGCAGCCGATCTTCCGCCTGCCGTCGCCGGGAGCTGTCCAGGACGATGCCTTCCAGGACCACGGGCTCGGCGCCGGACTCCGTCACGCGGCGGCCCTGCTCCCAGACCCAGCGCTCGCTACCGTCGCGGGTGTGGATACGGTACTCGAGCTGGAAGGGCAGGTCGCTGGCGATGGCCCGCTGCACGTCGTCCCGGACCAACCGCCGGTCGTCAGGGTGGATCAGGTCGCAATAGGCCAGCCGGTGGTTGTCGACCAGGTCCGCCGGCGCATAGCCGGTCAGGGCGAGGCAGCCGTCGCTGACCAGCTCCATGCTCCACGCGGGGTCGTTCAGGCACCGATAGGCCATGCCAGGAAGGTTCGCCACCAGGGTGGCGTAGCGCCGCTCACTCTCGAACAGGCCCCGGCGGCGCACGGTCGGCCCGCCTTTCTGGCCGTGATTCTGTTGCGTGAGCGTGTCCTTGGTGGGCAGCTTGTTCATGGGTGTCACCTCGCAGCTTCGTGTGCGGCGCGCATGGCTCGGGAAGAATAGGAAATCCAATGATGCCCTAGCGGCGGGATTGGCGCGGCGATGGGCTCGAGGAGCCCTAAGAGCCAGAGGATGAGCTGGGTGCGCTCATCGGCAGCAGGCTTGGCCCTGGACGCGCGGCCGCCGCTGGAGATGCGGAGCTCACCGCTGGTCGCTGCCGGCAGTGGACGGAGCATACACTTCGTATTCCCGTCGCTGCCGCTTGGCCGAGTACATGGCCAAGTCACCGTGCTTGAGCAGCGTTTCGGCGTCGGTGCCGTGCGCCGGGTACCCGACCACGCCGATGCTGGCGCCTAGTTTTACCTGGACGCCTTGAGCAACCAGAAACGGTTGCTCAAACGCCTTTTGCAGCTTTTTTGCCACTATCCTGGCACGGTCCAGGTCGCCTTCCGGCAGGACCACCGCAAACTCGTCGCCTCCAAGCCTGCACACCGTGTCCGACGCGCGGACACAGGTCGGCAGCCGAGCCGCCACCTTCTGCAGCACTTCGTCGCCGACGGCGTGACCCCAGGTGTCGTTGACCTCCTTGAAGCCGTTCAGATCGATCATCAGCATGGAGAAAGGGATGCTCTCCCGCTTGGCGCGGTGAATCGCCTGCTTCAAACGGTCGTACAACAAGATACGATTGGGTAGTCCCGTAAGCGGGTCGTGCAAAGCCTGGTACTCCAGCGCTCTCCGTTTGGCCTCCAACTCGGTGACGTCCTGCAGCAGCAGCACGTCCATGGGACAAAAAAGTGACAAACGGTTGAGGCGGAAAACCCGCTGTTGACCCCGAATGTCCTGTAATTCGATGGTATCACTCTCCTCGTCCGGCGCTGGAAAGAAGTTGTCCCGCCCACATTCCCTGATGAACGCTTCCATCTGAGCGTTCATCCAATGTGATGTCCCGTCGTCGCCTCGCAGAACGACACCTACGCCAAGCTCGCCGGTCACCCTCTTGAGCACATCAAGCTGTTTGGCATTGCGCTCCATTTCGTGCTTGAGGCGCATCGCGTCCTGGCCCAGAACCACCTCTTGAGTAAGTATCTGAAACCGTTCACGCAACGCCATCAGCTCGTCTCCACCACGAACGTTGGCCGCCTTGTTCACGCCCAGGGCAGTGCGTGCGAGGTTAGTCACCCAGTCCGACAGGCGTCTGATGCGGTACATGATCCACAAGATGATCAAGGCAAGGGCAAATACGAACAACGCGGCCGTAGCGGCATTACCCTTGCGATCGAACGTGACCACCGCGCTCTCCAGAGCCGAGAGCTCTGACCGCGGTACAAGCATGGCGATCCGCGACACGAGCTCGGAATCACCGTAGTCAAAGAAGGCATCGCCAGCGATCATGTAATTATCCCGCAGCGCGTCCGTTCTTGTGCCCAGCGGCAAAGTTTTCGGATCCGTGCTCGCGAGCACAAGCGGTGGATTAGCGGATAGCAAGGCCAGGGGATACTTGCTAGAAAAGATGCCTTGCGAAGCGACAAGGAATTCATCGTCGATGGGTGTCGCCAGCATCAATGTGGCATGGAGCCTCCCTTCGCGGTCCACAGCGCCTACGGTGGAGATCAGATACGGCACATGGCCCACGAGCGTCGTGTAACCCTGATGCCTACCCAGACGACGCTTTAGCCTGGTCGGCTGCAGCAGATCCGGTGGTACCGGCGAGGCGTGACTGCTATAGACCTCTCTCAGCCGATGGCTGAGGTCGAACAACAGGGAAAACCTGGCCATGGGAAAGGCGCGCACCACGGAATTGGGTGGATACCAGGGTGGCGGACGACGGTAATGCAGAACCTCGTCTTGGTTGCCCGTGTCCCACAGGGGTGTACGCAAATAGTCCCAGAAACGTTCCTGCCCCACCAGCAGCTTAGCCAACTGGAAACTGGCTTTCACGTAGCGATCGAAGCGGATTCGCGCCTTCACGGTCTGTGTCTCCAGGCGCGACCGTAGCTCCTCCTGGAAGACCGCTTGCATCTTTCGACTTTCAACGATGTCGCGGCCCACCCACACAGCGATCCCCACGATGATGACGAGGACCATGGTCTTGATCGTCAGAGGAATGCGGCGCAACACTCTCACCGGCCCTGTCCTTCCGTCGCACCCAGGATCATGGTGCTGGTCCACCGACCAACTCGTCTCCGTTGAATTTCCAGCCCGCTTTGCGCAAGTGCGATGCCGGAACGATGCCAAGGCTTGGATCCAATTGACTGACCGCCTGCAACATTGCGCGGACAACCCCTTGTGCTTCAGGGTGAGCTGCCGGCGTCTCCGTCCAAGTCGTCAGACTGAATGTCTTGTAGACGGGGTATCGACCCTCCAGCAAGGCGTCGACATCATAAGGAGAAACACCCTCCAGACGTAGAATCTTTACCTCTCCCTTATCTCGGTAGTAGTGGCTCGCAAACCACGGGGAGATGTGGCCGATGGCATCCGGATTGGCGGCCACCTGAGACACCATGTCAGGAATCGTGCCTACTTCAAGCAAACCGGGGCTGAAGAGATCCTCGTTGTCCAGCAGCAGGCGCCAGTGCCCCGGACGCAATTTGCAGTGCAGGCGCCCTATGGTCTGGATTGGACGATCGGGCCCCGCGACTCCGTCGCTGGAGACCACACCAGACCAACGGTGGATGTCTCCCTGGAATATCTTCCGCGCTATGTCCAACGACAGCGAGCTCACCGGATTGTCCGGGTGCACCACGAGGGCGACCGCCGCAATACCCAGCGTATGGAAGCGCAAGCCGGGCAATCGATCCGAGGCGGCCGGTGGGCAGCAATACGCGCCAATATCAATATTCTTGTGCGCCAGCAATGCGGCTGAGTTCCCGCAGGTGGAGTCCCCAATCGCGATCTTCAGTTTGCGCTCCCGTGCGTACTCTCGCAGGTATGGAGAAAGCATGTGGAAAATTTGTTGGTCCATGTTCACCACCAAATCCGCTGCGGCTGACCCAGGCTGGTGCTTAATGGGCCGCCTCTCCCATTGCGGCGGCCTGTCCTCCACGTGCGACGGATCGCTAAATGCGGGACCGCCCAGTGCCGGTGCTGCGGCTCGAGGTCGCGCGGTCGGGATGAGCAATGCCGCCGCCAGCGCCGGAACGAGGAAAGCTCGGCCAAATCTGTTTAGCGCATCCGCTCTGCAGTTCATAGCCGACCCCCAATTTCCTAAAAGGATAAGAAATGCAACCACCTACACTGAAATATCCGCCGTCCTGAGCCCCCGGTCAAGGCCCTGTTGGCGTGGTCCAGGGCGAGGTGCGGAGCTCGGAGTGACGAATCGGGCAGGCCCAAGCATTGGTAGGCTGCTGTTGCGGCGGCATGGATGGCTCGCCGATGGGATTGAGGATCAATGGTACCGGGGCTTTCTCGGCGAGAAAGGCGACAAGGCGCATTTCCGGCGTTTCGGCGAATGCCTCGCCAATGGTCTCGACCAGCGGCGAGGGCTGCGCGGCGGCAGTCTCGGGGGACAGCGCAGTGAGGGCGGCTCGCCGGGGCGCGTTTGGGGTGAGCCACGACCGTTTGCCCGGTGGGCAAACGCCCGGACAGGACGTCCGGGCTGAGGCATCCAAAGCCACTGACCTCGCGCCAGGGGTGGCTGGGACCCAGCTGGCTAAGCCGTGGCGGCGGCGCCCCTGAGCCGGTACGACCTTGGCGTTGCCCGCCACTCGCTCCCCACCCACGACGAGCCGTCCGCCGGGGTGCGGATCGGGCTCGAACACGCCGTCGGTGACGCAGACAGGGGGGTGATTAGGGGATGGCCGGGCAGTTTAGCCCGGCCAGCTTAGCCGACTATACGGACAAAAGGTTAAAATTGAGGTTTAAGGTACTTATACTTTGGAACTTTCTTCTTGCAGGTCTTGCTGCTGGATGAGGCGGTCTTCACTTTGGAATATCCGCTGGGGCAATTGAACGTGTTCCACAATTCCCCGATAACCTTTGTGTCCAGTCCACAGGCATAATTGTACCCGTGATGGGTTTTTTTCACGAGATAGGGGGTCTGGGGCGGGCAAGTCGCTTTTCTGTAGGTGTACGAGTATCCATTGGGAACTTTACAACGATATTTATTTCCGGATCCTTTTTCAACGGTCCCGGTGCTGCATATTACTGGCCAGTATGCAAGAGCCGTCGAGGAGAGGAATACGGAAGAGAAGAAAACCGCAAGTGTTAGAATTATATACTTTCTCATGACAACTATCCTCTCGGAATCAATCGCATCATTCCGACTCACGTTGTTGGATCCGGCTCAAACTGCGGAGAAAATTGGAAATCCCACTACTTTTAGAGAAATATGCACCGTCCTGAGCCCCCGGTCAAGGCCTTGTTGAGCTTGGTCCAGGACGAGGTGCGGAGATCGGAGGGACGAGTCGGGCAGGCGCAAGCATCGGGAGGCTGCTGCTGCGATGGCGTGGATGGCTCGCCGATGGGATCGAGGATCCATGGTACTGCGGCTTTCTCGGTTAGGACGGCGACAAGGCGGCACTCCCGGAGTTTCCCGCCTCCCGCTCAGGCCTCTTGGCGCTGCCAATCGGCGCGCCGGAAACGCTTGCGGCGCGGCGGCGTTGCGACCCCGCGCGCGGCGAACTCCTGCAGGCACCGCGTCACAACACGCGCAACCTCGCTGGGCAGCTCGCGCGCCACGCTGTCGAACCGCCCGGCGATGTCCTCGGCCTTGAGGAGGTCGGTGCCGTCGTGGAAGTAGCCGCGCTCGCGGTCCCAGACCAGCGCACGCTCGGTCGAGTCCAAGCCGTAGCACAGCTGAAAGCCCTCCACCCTGCCGTCGGAGGCCTGCGTCACGAAAAGGTCGAAATAGTCGTCGTGAAACCAACGCCGCCGCTGCAGCGTTTCCTGCGTCACACCCAGTATCTCGCGCATCGTCTCCCCTCACCCCGCGTATGCTTCGGTTGCCTCCTCCGTGGCCAACGTACCGCAAGCCGCCGGGCTAGGCGAAAGACAGGAGATCCAACCACCTATACTGAAATATCCACCGTCCTGAGCCCCCGGTCAAGGCCCTGTTGAGCGTCGTCCAGAGCGAGGTGCGGATATCGGAGGGACGAGTCGGACAGGCGCAAGCATCGGGAAGCTGCAGTTGCGGCGGCAAAACGGGCGGATCTCAGGGAACAGGCCACGGCAAGCCGGACAGCCGTGGAGAGGCTGCTTAGCAAGTCATGCGCCGATCGAATTCGTGCTCCGGTTCCGGTGGGGCGAGGGGGTCGCCTGAAAACCCTTCTTCATCGAGAAAGCGGGTCCCGGATTCCACGCCCTCCCACGGCGGAGGTCCCCGCGCAAGGGCAATGCGCGGCGGCAGTCTCGGGGGCGAGCACACCCTAATCGCGATGCCGGTGCACTCCGGGCGGTGGGAGCAGCGCGACGATGCGCGCGCCAAGCCGTACCAAGCCGTAGGCCAGGATGCCGCCTTGCCTGGAGGCCTGTGGGAACTCTGGATACGCACATCACATGGACGGAGTACTAGTACCAGCCGGTTGCGGACATCACTGCCGCGGCCATCGAAGCCGCTTGCGACGCGTCCGGGCAGCAGGCAGCCCTGAAGCATACACAGGTGGTCGCTCACGACGGCGGCTCCCGGGCCGCCCGAGGCCCCGACCCATACGGCCGGGTGGGGTGTGCCCCTGCCCGCGCCGGCGCGTCTACTTGATGATGAAGCGCAGGTTCACGAGCTCCCGGAAATCCTTCAGGCTTTTGCTCTTGGCCTTCGCCGTACAGACCCTGCGCTCGAATTCGTAGAGACCCCGCAGGACGTCGCGTCGGCCCACCATGCCCACGACCTGCTTGTTCTGCACCACGGGAAGGTAGCGGTGCGGATGACGGGTGAAGATGGTGGCCACGGCGAAGACGTCCGTATCCGGAGACACGCACAGCGGGAAACGCTGCATCATGGACCGCACGCAGACGTCGGGGTTGCCGTAGTAGATCTCGTTGGAGAAGTACTCCAGACAATCCCTCTCGGTGATGAATCCGACCAGCTCCTTCTCACCATCCTTGTCCTCCACTACAGGGGCAGCCGGGATACTGCGTTGGATGAGCGTGGTGATCACGTCGTCGAGGCTGGCGTCCGGGGCGACGGTAACTACCTCTCTGAACATGAGGTCTTTGACTGTGGGTGTTACTAGCTTCTCGGCCATCGTCCATCTCCTAGCGTCGGGCGGTGTCGGCTGGGCCGCGACTCCGGTCCAGGGTGTCAAGGGGTGTGCTACCAGAGCGCCTCGAGGGCCCTGAGGACGTCCCGCCGGCTAATCTGTCCCACGAGCTGGTTGTCCCGGATGACCGGATAACGCCGATATTGCTCGTTGAGGAACAAGGCCGCCACGTCCGCGATGCTGGCATCGGAATCCACCGTCTTGACCTCCTTGTGCATGTATTCCGCGACGGTTCCCGCCGACTCCCCGAGGTAGCTCGTCTGCAGGGCCACCCGCATACAGTCCTTTTCCGACAGGATCCCTACCAGGTTGCCCTGCTTGTCCACCACCGGGCCCCCAGAGATGCGCTTCTCGACGAGCTGACTGACGGCCATGAGGATGTCCATATCCGGCGAAAACGTGATCAGGTTGGCGGACATGTAGTCCGCGACAGTGACCGGCTTTGGCATGCTGCCTCCTAACTCTCGGGCGGCTGTCGGGGGGCACCGTTGGCGCCGCGCGTGCGGCAGCCCCGGGCGCAGGTGCCGCACTGATCCCCGGCGCCGCCGCAGCGCCCCTGGATCGGCCCCCTGCCCAAGAGCACGCCCAGGGACATGCCCAGCACCGCCACCAGAATGGCGGCGAAGCTGACCAGCAGGAGCTTCAGGCCGCCCACCCTAGCGGCCCCCTACCCCAAAGTCGTCGAGCAGGATGTTCTCCGGCTCGACGCCCAGCTCCTCGAGCAGGTGGATGACGGCCGCATTCATCATAGGCGGCCCGCAGAGGTAGTACTCGCAGTCTTCGGGGGCCGGATGGTCCCTTAGGTAGTGGTCGTAGAGCGACTGATGAATGAACCCGACATAGCCGTCCCAGTGGTCCTCGGGAAGCGGCTCCGACAGGGTCACCGACCAGCGAAAGTTCTCGTGCGCCGCCTCCAGGCGGTTGAGCTCCTCGACGTAGAACATCTCGCGCCGGCTGCGAGCCCCGTACCAGTAGCTTATGCGGCGTTTGCTGTGCAGTCGTTTGAGCTGGTCGAAGATGTGCGAGCGCATGGGGGCCATGCCTGCACCGCCCCCCACGAAGACCATCTCCGCGTCGGTGTCCTTCGCGAAGAATTCGCCATAGGGGCCGGAGACGGTCACCCGGTCGCCCGGCTTGAGCCCGAAGAGATAGGAGGACATGATGCCCGGAGGCACCGACGGCGGGGCCCCGGGAGGCGGCGTCGCGATGCGCACGTTGAGCATGATCATGTCGTTCTCCGCCGGGTAGTTCGCCATGGAATAGGCACGGGAGACGGACTCCGTCACCGTCGACTCGTAGCGCCACAGCCGGTAGCGATCCCAGTCCGGACGAAACGGCGGCTCGATGTCGAAGGCGGCGAACTTCAGGTGATGCGGCGGGCATTCCACCTTCACGTAGCCCCCGGCCCGGAAGTCCATGGTCTCCCCATCTGGGAGATCCATGATCAGCTCCTTGATGAAGGTGGCGACGTTATGATTGGAGCG
>CAYQDX010000045.1:0-18021 GCA_964416345.1 uncultured Ectothiorhodospiraceae bacterium | reverse complement strand
GGGGGGTCTCCGTGCGGGGGTCGCCGGCTGGGAATGGCCTGCCGAGCGGTAGGGCGGTGGATGCGATGTGCGCGAGGCGGTGCGGGCAAGGGGCTACGCGTGATGGCGGCTGTCGGCGAGCAGCCTCCTCCGGACGGGAAAGGTCACGCGCCGATGCCTGTCGCCCCTCTTCCGCTACGTCGACCGGGGGCGGCGTCGCACGATGGCCTGCACCTGCAAGTCCCAGGGGCTTCTGCTCGACGCCGGAGAGTCCGGCGCGGCTTGTATGGCCCGCCGGGCTGGACTAGCATCCCAGTGGGTGTCCGGTATTCCGGCCTGACGCCCGCCGGGGTGCCGCTCGCGCGCGGGGCCGGCCTGCAATGGTCCGAAGGTGGCGGGAATTCTCATGTGCGAGCTGTTTGCCATGTCCAGCCTGGAACCGGCCACGGTCTCGTTCTCGCTGGAGGAGCTTGCCAAACACGGCGGCCTGACGGGTCCGCACAAGGACGGCTGGGGGGTGGTGTTCTACGCCGGCCGAGACATCCACGTGGTACGTGAGCCGAGCCCAGCCAGCAAGAGCAGCAGCATCGAGTTCATCAAGGCCCAGAGCTACCGCAGCACCGTCGTCATCTCCCACATCCGTCAGGCGAGCTTCGGTGCCGTGACCATGTCCAACACTCAGCCATTCTGCCGAGAGCTGGGCGGGCGCATGCACGTCTTTGCCCACAACGGCGATCTGGAGGGCATCCATTCCCTGCGCGGCTCCGGCTTCGGCGCCTTCCGGCCCATCGGCGATTCGGACTCAGAGCTTGCGTTCTGTATGCTTCTGGGGGCAATGCAGGAGCTGTGGCTGGGCGACCGCCCACCGGGCTTGCGCGAGCGGCTGGAGGTCGTCTCCGCATTCGCCAGTCGGATCCGGGATCTGGGCCCGGCCAACTTCATCTATTCGGACAGTGAGGTGTTGTTCGCCCACGGTCACAAGCGTACCCAGAAGCAAGGCGACGTGATCGGTCCTCCGGGATTGCACACCCTGTGCCGCACCTGCCACTCCAAGCGGCCGGTCAAGAAGGAGATAACGGGCCTGGAGATCGGTTTCTCCGCTGAGACCCAGGAGGTGCTGCTGGTCGCCAGTGTACCCCTGACCCAGGAGAAATGGACACCCCTCGGCGAGGGCGAGATCGTCGTGGCTGTCGCCGGACGTCCAGTGTCCGGGCAAACGCTAGCCCTTGCTGGCGTGGATCCCGCATCCCTGCGGGCACGGCCTGCGCCGCCCCAGGATCTCAAATCGCGTTTTGGGAGCTGAGAATCGGGAGCGGGTGCTACCGGGACTTGTCCCTTGCCATAGGCAGTATGGAGCCACGGGGGACGGGTGGCGCAGCCACGCACGCGTGATCGTATGGCCTGTCCCTGTCGTCGTCTCTTTGGGGTCGATGCTGGAGCCGCGCCGGGCGCCAGATTGACGGCTGCCCGATGATATTGGGATACTCGACGGTCCCAAGAAAAAAGGAGACCATCATGAAACTGGCCCAGTCGATCATCGCGGCATCTGGCCTCTTGCTGGTGGGCAATATGGCTTTCGCGGGCTGCGACCCGCCCTGCAAGAAGGGTGAGCAATGCCGCTACGAGGCAGCGGGTGGAAAGTACTACTGCGAGAAGCTGAAGTCCGTTCGAGACACGGGGTCCATATCCGGCGGCTCCGCGACCAAGCTCCCCGGCGGCTCTACCACTGGCGCCGCGCGGACCCAGGTCCCTTCGAAATAGGGTCCGCCCCGCCCCTTGTCGGGGCCGGGCCTTGCGCCCGGCCCTATCTGTGCAGTAGTGGCAGTTCCCGCATCGTTGCATCAGCAGAGATGACTGAGTAGAGCTGACGCACAGTACTAGAAGAGCTCCAATGCGCTCAGCGGATCGGTTACGTGGTGGCGGTCAACGGGATGGGGATGGGTGAGGTGAAGCTGCCGGCAATTCCCATACTCTCGGATCTAGACGGAACCTTGATTGATTCGACGGCTTCGGTGGTCGCTGCTTTTCGCTGGTGGGCCGAGGCCAGAGGCTTGCCAGCAGACATCATTCACCGCATTCCATTTGGAAGGACGGCAGCCGATACGGCAGCGGTGCTGGCACCGGAGCTGAGCTGCGTCGAGGAAGGCGCACTGCTGGACGAGCGCCAGACTCAGAATACGGCAGGGGTCGTCGCCCTTGAGGGCGCGCACGAGCTGCTCTCGACGCACAGCAATCTTGCGATAGTGACATCCTGTCCGCGTCGCCTTGCACATGCGCGTTTGCTGGCGGCGGGGCTACCTGAGCCGCGCCATTTGGTCACGCCGGAATGCTGGTCGCGGGGCAAACCCGATCCTGAGCCGTACTTGCGCGGCGCGGAGGTCCTGGGTGCGCGTCCCGAGGAGTGCATCGTGCTGGAGGACACCCCCTCCGGTATTGCGTCCGGAATGCGCGCAGGCATGCGCGTCATCGCAGTAATCACAACGCATGCTCCGGACCAGCTTGCAGATGCGACGGCTCGCATTGACTCACTGGTGGAGCTTCCAGCCGCCCTAGACTACCTGGGCCTGCGGTAATGCGCTCGTCCAGCCAAGACATTCCGGCGAGTGTGCTTGCTTATGCGTCGCCCGCGTCCTTCAATACCCGTTGCTTCGGTCGGGAGCCTCACCTACTGCCCGATGGAGTGGAGTCTTTGCTACCGCTTCCTCGCCAATTCGCGGGAGGCGGGATTGCCCGAGTGAGGAGGCGGCGGGCATCTACGCTTGCAGCAACTCTCGGCGCACTGGGGCCATACGCGGGCTCATGCCCATAACCACCGACGAGGATCCCTCCAAGCCATGACCGAGCAACGCGAGAAGTCCAATGGCGGCATGACCCGACGCCAGTTTCTGACCCGGGTGGCCCGGGCCGGAGGGGCGGCTGCCCTGTACGAGACCATGGTTACCCTCGGCCTGCTGGGTGTTCCGACTGCCTGGGCCGGGATGCCGAAGCTGCGCCCTCAGCAGGGGGCGGGCAGCTCGGTGCTCATACTGGGGGCCGGGATCGGCGGCCTCACCACCGCCTATCTCCTGTCCAAATACGGCTATCGCGTGCGCGTGCTGGAGGCCACCCATCGGGCCGGGGGACGCAGTCTCACCGCCCGGCGCGGCGATGTCGTAATGGAGGAAAGTGCAGAGCACGGCCGCACCTATCAGGAATGCGAGCTTGATGACGGGCTGTATCTCAACTTGGGGCCGGGCCGTCTGCCCTACCACCACCGCCGGGTGCTCGGCTACTGCCAGGAGCTGGGGGTAGCGCTGCAGCCTTACATCATGAACACCACCGGTAATCTGTTCCAGACCGACGCCGCCTTCGACGGCCAGCCCAAGTCCTACCGTCAGGTGCAGAACGACACCCGCGGGTACGTCTCCGAGCTGCTCGCCAAGGCCATCGACCAGAAGGCGTTAAACGAGATCCTGTCCCCGGAGGACCGACAGAAGCTGCTGGGCCTGCTGAAGGTCTTCGGTCCCCTGAAGGACGACTACAGCTACGCTGGCTCCACCCGGCACGGCTGTGGCGTAGACCCGCAGGGGCACCCCACGCCGAACGTGTATTACAACTGCCTCGTGGGTGGCAAGCTGTCCCCGGAGGCCCTGCTGGAATCCGAGTTCTGGCAAAACAGCTTCTACGATCCCTTCGAGATTGACTGGCAGCCCACCCTGTTCCAGCCGGTGGGCGGCATGGACATGATCGTGGAGGGATTCAAGCGCAGGATCGGGGACCTGATCACCTACGATGCCCCGGTGGTGAAGATCGAGCTGGACGCCGAGTCGGTGAGCGTGACCTATCTGCAAGGCGGCCGCCAGGTGACGGAGCGCGCCGATTACTGTGTGAGCAACATCCCCTGCCCGATACTGAAGGAGATTCCCAACAACTTCGCCGCCGATCTCGCCGACGCGGTGGCGCGCACCACATTCGACGCCTCCTGCAAGGTCGGCTGGCAGTGCAACACCCGGTTCTGGGAGGACCGCAAGTACCAGATCTATGGTGGCATCAGCTGGACGGACCACATAATCGAGCAGATCTGGTATCCATCCAACGACTTCTTCGGCCAGAAGGGCACCCTGACCGGCGCCTACATCCACGACGATCCCCCCGCGGACCATGCCACCCGCTTCGGGAGCCTGTCCCTGGAGGAGCGACTCAAGCTGGCCAGAGAGGGCGGGCGCAGGCTGCATCCGGAGTTTGCCGACGAGAGCATCGTGCCAAACGAAAAAGGCTTGTCCATCGCCTGGCAGAACGTGCCGTACCAGCGGGGCGCCTGGCCCTCCTGGGCCGAGACCGGGCAGCACGCGAACAAGGATTATCGCCGCCTGCTGCTGCCGGACCGGCGCTTCCATATCACCGGTGATCAGGCCTCCACCCTTCCCGGCTGGCAGGAAGGGGCCATGATGTCGGCCGAGCATGTGGTGGAGCTCATCGGCGGGCTGAGGTCTGCGGAAAGCGTCACGGAGGACATCGTTGCTCCCAACACGGCGCGTGTGCGCCGGGGACGGGAGTAGCAGATAGGAGCGTGGCTGGCCTGGGAAGGGCGTCTTGTGCCGTCATGAAGATGTCGGCTTACGGCGCGGCCGGGCGTCGTCGGCATCGCGGTACGTTCCAGCGCGCCTGAGAATCCCTCGTTTGGTCCTAATTTCATCCATCTCTACGCCACATTTGCTCCCCATTTGGGCGTTACCGTGAACATCCGGCAGGCTGCTCGCGGCGACCAAAACCAAGGGAGGCAGACATGTACACAACGACTGAAGATCTGGGCCGAGCGGCACGACCCGGCGTCCGGGTGCTCACGGCCTCGATGCTCCTCGTCCTCAATGGCTGGGGTGGCACATCCTCCGGCGCAACCCCGGATTTTTTCCCGGGCGAAGGGGCGGCTCATGCATTGGCAGGCGACGCGGGCACCATCTATGCCGTCGGGGGTACCGTCACGGGCCTCGAAGGCGCAGGTCTCATCCTCAAGAACAACGATGGCGACGACCTCGAGATTGGTGGCAGCGGCGACTTCGACTCCGCCCTGGTCGACGTCCACGGCGCCGGCGCCCAGCGCAGCAACGGCAAGCTCAGCATCATCGACCAGGCCCAAGGCGTAGTGAGCCTGGGCTACGGCACCTTCTACTACCACGGCCCCCAGGGAGGCATCCTGAGTCTCGACAACATGGTCCGATGCACTCGAAACATGCTGTAGCACCGAGGTGGAAGTCAGTCGTCGGACCCGCCCCCGTTGCCTCAAGACGCCCGGAATTGGACTAGAATCTCCCGCGTGGCTAAGGACATCTGGAGCCACGAAAGGGGGCGGCGCCTTTGCATCCGGCCCGCCCCGGCGATTGCGGGCCCCGGGTGAGCGCTCGGGCGATTCGTGACTAGGCGGGGGGATTGCTGTGAACGTTTGGCTTGCACGCTGCATGCGCGACGGCGTGGCCGGGTCCTTGCTAGGCTTGGGGCTAGCCGTCGGTCTGCTGTTTCCTCCGCCCGCCCCAGGGGACCTCCCGCCTTCGACGGCCCCCCAGACACAGAGCAGCGCGACGGTGGACCCGGTAGAGGTCTCGGCCCAGGGGCGAGGCGTGGCGCAGGTGCACATCGCCACCTTCGGCCGCTACGCACTCACCGTGAAGAGCGCCCAAGGCGTGGCGATCCGGCTCGTGGACCGCATGGTGGGACCGCAAGAGACCAGCGGCGTCGCCGGGGAGCGGGACGGGCGTCTGGATGTGCTCCTGGACCGGGGTGACTACCGCCTGCTCACCACCGGCGACGACGGTGCCCAAGGTCGGGCCCAGCTCGCCGTGCACGCCTTCGCCGAGCGCAACGTGCCGGCGTTGCGGCTGGTCGAGCTCAAGCCCGTATCGGCCCACCTAGGCGACCTGGAGCAGCGCTCGTATTGGATCCATATCCCCGCGCCGAGGTGGGTGTACCTGGAGGCCGCCGGTCGCAATCTGCGCGACCTGCGCCTTTGGCGAGATGGCACTTGGCTGGTGGACGCAAGCGCGTCCAGTGAGCTGCTGGTGCCCAAGACCGGCCGGCCGCTGCGCCACCTGCAGCTCGCGGCGAAGCTCGACCCCGGGTACTATCGGCTCACGGCCTATGGCGGACCCGCCGAGCCCTGGGCCGAGCAGGATGACGCGCACCCCTTCCATCTGCGCTGGGGCATCCCGCGCCTGGCCACGGCCGGGCGTGCCCGCCAAGAGGCGAGCCCCTTCGGACTGGACCGCTGGCTGATCTCCGCACGGGCCAGCTATTTCCGGCTGGAGCTGCCGGAGTCGCTGCCGGCCACCCTGCAGGTCCTGGATTATGACGAGACGGCCCTCCACCCGGCCCCGGCAGGCTCGGGCCCCGGGGTGGCAAGCATCGATAAGGACTCGCGAGTCCCGGTGGCCGAGGTGGAGACCGCCAGCCGAGCTCCGGGCCTGCGCCTGGTGACGGTGCGGACGGAGGCCGGCCAATCCTATGTGCTCCAGCACTTCCAGGCGACTCGGCGCTATCGCTTCTCTGGTGGCGGGGAATACTGGCTTTCCACCCTCCACGCCGGGGAGCCGGCGGACTCGGTGGACGCCACGGCGGTCTTGGTCCGCATCCCTCATGGCAAATCCGCCGACAAGATTCCGGCCGCGGTCCGGGTGATAGAGCTCGGACCGGGCCGCGGCTGGGCCCGGCGCTGTAACCTCCTGGAGCCCCTCACGGTGTTCGTACGGATAGGCCGGACCGGACGTTACCGAGTCGACGTGGCAGGGCCCGAGTCCCGGCACCGATTCGAGCCCTTGCTGCTCAGCCCGCCGGCCGACTACCAGCCGCCCTCGGCCGAGCCGAGCGGCGCCGTCTGGGACCTCGACGCGGGCCTCTACCGGCTCAGCGTCACGCCCGTAGAGAAGGGGGTAGCCACGATCGGAATCGCCGCGGAGGGCGAGGCGGCACCGCCTCCCGGACCGCCCAGCGGCTCGGCAAGATTCGGCGCCCAAGCCCTGGACGCCGGCGCGAGCTACCTGCTGCTGCTGAACGAGCAGCCCGGGGTCAAGGCGGGCGTGGTGCTGCGCCGCATTCCCCTGGATTTGAGCGAGCCTCTGCCGCTGAGCCTGGCTGCAGGCGAGGTGGTGGAGATCCCGTTCGCCGTGGATGAGCCCTCGACGCTGGCGGCCCGGCCCGAGACCGGTGGCGACCTGCCCTTGTCGCTGGATGGACAGCCCTGGCAGAAGACGATGGCGGTCTCCCCCGGGAGCCACCGGGTGGCCGTGCGCTACCCGGGGGAAGGCGCCGTCCATGCATCCCTGGTCTCGACGCCGGTGCGGCTCGCCGAGGCCGTCCCGCTACCCCCCATGCCGCAGGACACCCTGGCCGAGCTGCCGCAGTTTCCTATCCTGACGGCGGGTGCCCCGCGGTTCCTGGACTTGGAGGCGAAAGGCTCCCGGACTTTCCGGGTGCGCGCCGACAGGGATGCCCTCTACCGGCTGGAGACCACGGGTCTGCTGGCCACGGCCGGCACCCTGCGCAGCCGGGTGCAGACCTCCCTGGCGAAGTCTACCGGCGGCGGCACGGGACGGAACTTTCTGCTGCATTCGTTCCTGCGCGCGGGCGACTATCAGGTGACGGTGAGCGCCCGAGGCGCCTCCGCCGGCCACCTGGGCATCGCCCTGACGGACAGCCACCCGCGGGCGGGTGGAGAGCTCCGGGAGGGCATCCCGGCCCGCGCGGCGCTGGCCGCCGGAGAGGCCATCGCCTACGACTTCACGATTGCGGAGCCCGGCAAATACCGGCTGCGCGCCCTCGCCCAGGAGGGCACGCCCCGCGGCCGACTGGAGGACGCCGGCGGCTGGCCCCTGCTGCGGCCGGGCCTCCCCATCGACGTGACCCGAGCCTTCGAGGCGGGACGCTACCGGCTCGTGCTGCTCCCCGAGGCGGTCGTTGCACGGCGGGTGACGCTGCTGGAGCGCGTGCCCCCGCCCCTGCACTTCGAAGGCCACGGGCCCCACGTTCTGCCCCTGGACACCCGTGTGGAGCATCTCTGGCGGGAGCCGCAGCCCGGGGCGGCGCGCATTCCCGACGCCTGGGATTTCGAGCTCCCCGCCCGGGTGGAGACGACAGTCACGCTGGAGGCCGATATGCAGGCACGCCTCCTACGCCTGGACCCGGACGGCGCCCGGTTGGTCGCCACCGGTCCGCGGGGCTGGCACGGGGTTCTGCCCCAGGGTCACTACCGGCTGGAGACCACGGCGGCGCGAATGAACAACCGGCTGCCCTACGCGGTGACCGTGCGAGCGAAGGCCCTGGTAGCGGGCACCCGGCGCGCGGTGTCCGCCCCGGCCCGAGTGGCAGTCGCGGTGGGTAGCGGCGGCCTGACGGACCTCTACTCCCTGGGCGGCTCCGACGTGCGCGCCCGGCTCTACGACGAGGCCGGCACGCTGGTGGCGCAGAGCGACGACCGGGAGGCCGACTGGAACTTCGACATCGCGGCGGCGCTGCCGGCAGGGAGCTACGTCCTCGCGGTGGACCCGGTGGGCAAGGAGCAGGCGCAGACCGAGCTTCGTATGCAGACACGCCTGGAGACTCAGCACCAGGCTCTCGAGCTGCCGGCCACGCTAAGGCTCACCGGCGGGACGGCAGTGCACCTCTACCCCCTCGCCTCGCCCCCGGCTGCCGACATGATCATCGCCTCCGCCGCCTCCGGAGAGGCGGTGGGAATGGCCGTGGAGGCCCAGCAGGCCGGCCGCTGGCGAGTGCTCGCGCAGGACATGGGCCGGGCCGCACGCCTGGCCGTCACCCAGCCGGACGAGCCGGTCCGGCTTAGAGTGTGGTCCGCCGAGGGCCGCCAGGCGCCCATCGAGCTGTCGGTGACTGCGCTCCTCGGCCCCGGGCTGGACGAGGCAGCCCTGGTGCGCGGAAGCCGGCTCGCGGCCGTGCGAGGCTCCGGACTGGCCCCCGCACGGGTCCGCCTGCAGCGCCCGGGCACCCTCCGCATCCGGCCCGCGGACACCCGTGTCGCCCTGGCTCCCGGCCAGGGCCTGGAGCCGGTGCGAGATGGCCTCGCCACCACCGACAGCAGCGCCTTGTGGCTGGCGGCGGACGCGCCGGGTGCCAAGGCCCAGGTGCGGGCCGAGAGGGTGCGGCTCGGTGATCGTGAGCTCAAGCTTCCGGTGGACGGCGCCGGCGCCGTGGACCTGGAGGCCGGCGGACTCGCCCTGGTCCTCGCCACCTCGCCCCAAGCAGACCCCGCGGTGAGGGTCGTGGGGTCCAGAGGGGGGCACGTCGAGCACTCCGTCGGCGCCAGCGCCCTAGTGGCACACGCCGCGGCCGCAGTGGGACTCGTCCAGGGCCGCGGCAGCGCCGTGGTCTGGCTCCCGGCGGGCGGGCGTGCCGATGTGAGCCTGCGTTTGCGCTCCTACCCCAGGCCCCCGGCGGAAGCGGCCGCCTTCGGGACCCTGGCGGGTGCCCTGAGGGGGGTGCAAGCGCGAGCCTATGTCCTGCCGGCGGGACCGAAGCGCATCCGCATCGCGGCCTCCCCCGGAATCGTCGCGGCCGCGGCGGACGGTGAGTCCGTCCGCGGAGTGTACTGGGCCGGGACGGAGTCCTTGGCCGAGACCTTCCAGACCACGGCCCGCACGCTCTATATGCTGCACGCGGGGGAGCAGGAAGATCGCTACACGGTGGAGGTCCTGCCCGCCGAGTCGGCGACGGCTCTGCCACCCGGGGAGCGTTTCGAGGAGCGCCTGCCCCGGGCCGGCACCCGGCGCCTGAAAGTCGCGGGGCCGGGTGCCCTCCAGATCTCCGGCGCGGCCGGGTCCCCCCGCTTCGTCTCTGCCGACGGGCGGATCCAGTCGGGAGATGTCCTGGAGGTGGGCGCGAGCGGCGGAACCCTGTGGATCCCCCACGGACCGGGAGTCGTCTCGGTGGCCTGGCGGGAGGGTAATCGGGGGGCTCCCATAGCCGGCCGGCCGGTGTGGCTCCCGGCTCGGCTGGACCTGGAGGGCTCCAGTCAGGCATTTCGCGTGACCCTGGGCAAGCCGGTGCTGCTCCGGGTCGCCAGCGAGGCGAGCGCCGAGCTCCGAGTCACCGCGGGTGGTCGCACCACGGCGCGGCTCCAGCCGCTGGGCGGCGTGCTAGCACGGTTCCTGCCGGCAGGCTCTGCAGCGGTGGAGCTACGCGCCCTGGCCGGGGGAGGCCTGTCGGGGGCGCTGGAGCTGACCAGCACGACGCTCACGCCGCTGGAGGAGGGGCTGGGTCCGGAGCTGCTGCTGCCGCCGGGTGGCGCCCATGCCTTTCGCTTCTCCCTGAGTCGCGATGGATCCATAGGCGTAGGCGCGCGTGCCGAGCCGGACACGGTGCAGGTCGAGCTGCTGGATGCGAGCGGCAGCCCACTGGGGCAGGGCACGGTGCAGATGCACACGCTGAAGGCGGGAGACTACGTCCTGGTGGTGCGTGCGCCCGCCGACGGCGGGCCGGTGCGCGTCCGGCCCGCCGTGGTGGGAGTCCTGAGGCCACCCACCGGGCCGCCCGAAGAAGTCATCCGCCGCTATCGCGACATGGCCAAGACGGAGGAAGACCGATGAGCGCCTGGAGACCTTGGATCGGCATGCTGATGCTGGCGCTCGTGGGCGGCTCGGCGGGGGCTCAGGAGCCCCCGGTGGGCACGGTGGTGCGTCCCGCCGCCAGCCCCGCGGGGACGGTGGTCGTCCCGGACCGCTTCCTGCGCCGCTGGGACGCGGTGACGGTGTTCTTCGATCACGACGTGGTCCCCTCCGCCGGTCCCGAGGATAGGCCCGAGCGCTGGGTACAGGTGTCTCCCGCCCACGCGGGCGCCTATACCTGGCTGGACACCCGTACCTTGCAGTTCAGGCCCGCGGATCCCTGGCCGCCGCTGACCCGCTTCCGCTGGCGCGCCGGCGGCCGGGAGACCATGCTGGCGACGCTGATGGAAGCCCCCAGAAAGCTGCTGCCCCGTCCCGGCAGCGAGGACCTGAGTCCCGTGGAGGCCATCACCCTCACATTCGCCGAGCCGCTGCCTCCGGCGGCGCTGGCGCAGATGGTGAGCATCGACCTCAAGCCGCTGCCGGGTGTGGGCGGAGGCGCGACCCGCCGGCTCACCGCCGAGGACTTCGAGATCAAGGTCCTGGAGCGCCGTACGCCGGCGGACGCGGCCAGCTACGTGCTGCGGCTGCGCTCGCCCATACCCCTGGGGATGCGGGCCACCGTGCGCCTGCGCCTGACGCCCGAGGACGACCCGACCCGCACCTTCGCCGAATATGGCTTCTCCACGGCGGTGCCGTTCCGGGTCGTTGCCATCGGCGGACGCAAGACGCGCTACCCCGTCGCCGACACCGGCAGCCGTTACGGCCGCGACCAGGCCCTCAGCGCGGACTCCGGGGAGCGGGTCGTCGTGGTGGAGCTCTCGGCCCCCCCCGCCGAGGTCGATCCCGTGCACGGCCGGAACCTGGTGCACTTCACGCCGCCGGTGGACGGGCTCACATTCCGGACGGCCGGCAAGACCGTGGAGGTGAGCGGTGACTTCCGCTGGGACACGCTCTACCGAGTCACCCTGACCGGCGCCGCGCTGCGGGACGCGGACGGGCGACCCCTCGAGACCACGGGAGAGAGCGAGGTCTACGTCTACTTTCCCAAACGCGCGCCCTACCTGCGCTGGGGCGCGAGCCAGGGTCTGGTGGAGCGGCGCGGCCCCCAGGACGTGCCGGTGGAGGGGCGTGGCTTCGACCGCTTCGACCTGCGCATCTACCGGGTCGACCCTATGGATCGATCGTTCTGGCCCTTCCCCGATCGGCCGGTAGCGGTGGACGAGGCCAAGCGTCCACCCGGGCCGGGTGAGGCGCCGAAGCCCTACGGCGAGCCGCGCCCCATCAGCGCCCGGCAGCTCGCCGCCCACCTGCGGAGCCTGGGCTCGCCCGTGGTGTCCGCCCTGGTGGACCTGCCTCTGCGCGAGGACAGAGGTGCCGCCCGGCTCGGACTCGACCTCTCCCAGCACCTGGCGCGCATCGCCGGCCCCGGCGCCCCGGGTCACTACCTGGTCGGACTGCGCCCGCTCGCCGCCGGCGCGGAGCGCCAATGGCTGCGGCTCCAGGTCACGGACCTCTCGCTCACCGCCGTGGAGGAGCCGGGTGCGGTCCGGTTTCTGGTCACTTCCCTGAGAACGGGGGCGCCCCTGGCGGGGGCGTCGGTCCGGGTCGAGGGGGTGCGCAACCGGCAGTGGGTCAGCTTCGCCTCCGGGACCACCCTGGGCGACGGCAGCTACACCTGGCAGGCGCCCGGCCCCAACCCCCGGGCCAGCGAGCGGGTGCTTCGAATCACGGTGGCCAAGGACGGTGACGTGCTCGTGCTCGACCCGAGCCATCCCCCGGAGGGCTACGCGGACAATCGCTGGTCGCCGAGCAGCAAAACCTGGCTGCAGTGGGCGCTCCGTAGCCTGGTCTCCCGCTTCCCGCAGCCGGAATACCTGGCGCACGTCTATACCGAGCGTCCCGTCTACCGCCCGGAGGACACGGTTCACATCAAGGGCTATGTCCGCGAGCGCGCCGCCGGCAAGCTGGGGCCCTTCCCGCTTAAGAAGCCCTCGGTGGTAGTTGGCGCACCAGGCGACCTGGAGTGGCGCTATCCCGTCACCCTGACCGGGGCCGGCAGCTTCTACCACGCCTTCCACGAGGAGGATCTGCCCACGGGGGTATACAGCACCCACCTGGAGGGCACCCTGCCGGATGGCGCCGAATGGGCCTCCAGGGACGTCTCATTCCGGGTCGAGGCCTACCGGATTCCGCAATTCGAGGTAAACCTGGACGCCCCGGATCGGGTGCCCCTGGACCGGGATTTTCGGGTCTCGCTCACGGCCACCTACTACGCCGGCGGGCGGGTCTCGGGCCGTCCCGTGGCCTGGCGCGTCACCCAGTTCCCCTACGCCTGGTCTCCCAAAGGGAGGGCCGGGTTCCACTTCTCCTCGGACAGCCGCTACTCGCGCAGCCGGCGCTTCGAGGCCACCGCCGCCATCCAGAAGAGCGACGAGACCGACGCCGACGGCGGCGCGTCGCTGAGCATCGATCCGACCATCGAGCCGAGCGCCCAGCCGCGCACCTACGTGGTCGAGGCCACGGTCACCGGCGCCGACGACCAGACCGTCACCAACACCCGCCGGGTGGTGGCGCTGCCGCCCTTCGTGCTGGGTCTCAAGGTCCCCCGCTACCTGGAGCGGGCCACCCGCCTGGAGCCCGAGATCCTGGTGCTGGGCCTGGACGACCAACCCCTGGCCGGGCAGACCGTGAAGGTACGGCTGCTGCACCGGCAGTGGCACTCGCACCTCAAGGCCAGTGATTTCTCCAACGGCGTGGCCCGATACGCGACCGAGGTGACCGACGATCCGGTGCAGGAGACCACGGTCGTGAGCGGCAAGGAGTCCCGGCGACTCTCCCTCCCGATCCCGGAGGCGGGGGTGTATGTGGTGGAGCTGGAGGCCCAGGATCGCCTGGGACGCACCCAGGTGGTGACCGTGGATCTCTACGCGGGGGGGGAGCAGGCCGTCGCCTGGACCAAGCCCGTGACCCGGGTATTCAAGGTGGCGACCGACAAGGACCGCTACGATCCGGGCGAGACCGCGACCTTCGTCCTGGAGAGCCCCTTCCAGAGCGCCGAGGCCCTGGTGATCGTGGAGACGCCGGAAGGCAACCGCTACCAGTGGCTCCCGGTGCGAGGCGGCAGCGCCAGCTTCAAGCTGCAGATGGAGCGCACCTGGGTGCCGCGACTGCCGGTGCACTTCGTGCTGATGCGCGGGCGCCTGGAGCATACGGGACCCCAGCCGGGGAGCGCCATGGACCTCGGCAAGCCGGCCACGCTGGCCTCGACCGCCTGGGTCAAGGTGAATCCCCGGGACAACCGCGTCCAGGTCGAGCTGGAGTATCCTGAGCGCGCGCTGCCCGGGCGGACCGTGGACGTGACCATCCGCCTCAGCGACCCGGACGCCAAGCCCCTCCCCGGGGAGGTGACCCTGTGGCTGGTGGACCAGGCGGTGCTGGCACTGGGCAAGGAGCAGCCCTTGGACCCCCTGCCCGACTTCCTGACTCAGGTCCATTCGCACCTGCTGGTGCACGATACTCGGGGGCTCGTCTTCGGCCGCATCCCCTACGCCGAGGCACCGGGGGGAGGCGGAGAGGCGGAGCCGGCGCCGCCTCTGGAGCGCGCCACCGTGCGGCGCACCTTCAAGCCCGTGCCCTACTATGAGCCCCGCATCCTGGTGGGAGAGGACGGCGTCGCCACCGTGAAGGTGCAGCTCCCAGACAACCTCACCAACTTCAAGATCCGGGCGAAGGCCGTGAGCGGCCCCGACCGCTTCGGCTACGCCACGGGGACCCTTGCGGTGCGCCTGCCGCTCATCGTGCAGCCCGCCCTGCCCCGCTTCGTGCGGCCAGGGGACAGCTTCGCCGCCGCCGCCATCGGCCGCGTGGTCGAGGGCGAGGGCGGCCCCGGACGGGCCCAGATTCAGGCCGAGGGCGTGACCGTGCAGGGACCCACGGAGCGCCCCATCACCTGGACTCCCAACCGGCCCGAGCGCATCGCCATCCCGGTCACCGTGGAGCAGCCGGTCTATGCCGATGACGGCACGCTGAGCCGGCGGGACATCATGCTGCGAGTGGGCGTGGAGCGCCAGAGCGACGGTGCCACGGACGCCTTCGAGGTCCGGCTCCCGGTCCGGGACGACCAGCGCCGGGTGAGCGTGCGTGCCCTGCTCGACCTGGCCCCTGGCCGGCCGGTGGCGCTACCGGCGGTGCACGGCACGGCACGTCCCGGGACGGTGCTGCGCCGCACGCTGGTCTCCGACCAGCCGGCCCTGGTGCGGATGGCGGCGGGCCTGAGCTTCCTGCTCGAGTACCCTTACGGCTGCACGGAGCAGCGCATGAGCCTCGCCCGTGGACGACTCGCCATGAAACGCTTCCGCAGTCTGCTGCAGGCCGGCGGCGGCGACGAGGACCTGCAGCGCAGCGTGCAGGAGGCGATGGACGCCATTGCGGCGGCCGTGGACCCTGGCGGCCTGGTGGCCTACTGGCCCGGTGCCTCGGGCTACGTGTCCCTCACCGCCTGGGCGGTGGAATTCCTGGCCGAGGCGCGGGACGCGGGCTACCGGGTGGACGCAGCCCTGCTCGGCGAGCTCACTCGCTCCCTGGAGCAGGCCTTGCGCTCGGACTATGGCCGCTTCATCGACGGCGAGTCGCGCTCGGAGCGCACGGCTGCCCTGCGGGCGCTGGCCCGGATCGGCCGCTTCGACGGCGCCTATGCCGCGGAGCTCGCCCGCCAGGCCAAGTTTCTCAACCTGGAGGCGAGCGCCCAGGTGCTCCAGGCCTTCGAGCTGGGCGGCGGCGGCACGGAGGGCGTCCGCCAGGCCCTGGCCGAGCGGCTCTGGCACGGACTCGTGCTCCGGCTCCACCAGGGGCACGAGGTCTACGGCGGGCTGCAGGACCTGGCCGCCACGCGCAACGGGCTCATCCTGCCGAGCGAGACGCGGACCCTGGCGGAGGTCGCCCGGGCGCTTGCCCCCGTCGCCGCTCGGGAGCGCCTGCAGCCCCTGGTGGACGCGCTCGTCACCCTAGGTCGCGGCGATGGCTGGGGCAGCACCAACGCCAATGCCGCCGCGTTGCTGGCCCTCTCCCAGCTGCTTCAAAGCCCGGCCACAGGTGCACCGCAGCAGGCGGTGGAGATCCGCGGCGGCGGTGGCGTCAAGCAGCTGCGGGTCGGACCCGACAGCCCGGTGGCCGTGCTAACCGAGACGGCCGGGGAGCCGGCTCAGGCGGTCCTCGCCGCGGGTGCAGGCCCCGTGGTCCTGCGCTCGGAGCTTGGCTGGATCCCGGCGGGAAGGGGCAGTCAGGTGCCCGCCGCGGTGGCCGGCTTCGTCGTCAGCCGAGAGCTGCTGCAGGTGCTTCCCGACGCCCCACCGCTCGCCATTGCCCTGCAGGCGCCGGGAGCCCAGGTGAGCCTGGCGGTGGGCGACGTGGTGGAGGATCATGTACAGCTCGCAAGCCCCGTCGATCGCCATTACGTCGCCGTAGTGGTGCCGCTGGCCGCCGGGATGGAGCCTCTCAACCCCAGCCTCGCCACGGCACCGCCGGAGGCCCGCCCGCGGGGCGTGCTCACCCGGCCGCCGACCTATGCCGCGTACTTGGACGACCGAGTGGCTTTCTATTACGACAGCCTGCCCAAGGGCAGCTATGACTTCTACTTCCGCACCCGCGCCACCACGGCCGGGACCTTCGTGCAGCCCGCCGCCTATGCCGAGGCCATGTACGACGCCACCGTGCACGGCAACGGCAACGGGGCGCTGGTGCACATTTCGGCCAAGGACCAGTGAGAGGGCCAGGTGCCCGCCGCAGCCGCAGAGCCAGGCCCGGAGACCGCCGCGACGGAGACTCCGGGCCGCGTTGGTCGCGGGCTGGCCGCCTTGGCATTGGCCCTATCGCTGCTGGCGGCACTGGTCTTTAGCGCACGCCTGGAGGCGCCGCCGCCCAGCTCCCTCCTACTCGATCGCCACGGCCACTTCCTCGGCGAGATCGGCGGTAGCGAGGCCCACGGGCTCGGCTACTGGCCCCTGGACCGCCTCCCGCCCCGGGTGGTGGCGGCGACCCTGGCGGCAGAGGACCGGCGCTTCTGGCACCATCCGGGTATCGACCCCATCGCGGTGATGCGCGCCCTGTGGCAGAACCTGCGCAGCGGCTCGCGCGTCTCGGGCGCCTCGACCATCGCCATGCAGGTGGCGCGGCTGCAGCATCCCGGCCCGCGCAGCTATCCGCGCAAGCTGAAGGAGGCGCTCCTGGCGCTGGCCCTGACCGCTCGCCACGGCCGCGAGGCGGTGCTGCGACACTACCTGTGCCTGGTACCCTACGGCAACCGGGTGCACGGCATCGCCGCCGCCGCCCGGCGCTACTTCGATAAGCCGGTGACAGATCTGAGCTGGGCCGAGGTGGCTCTGCTTGCGGCGATACCCCAGGCGCCGGGACGCATGAACCCGCTGCATCCAAAGGGACGCCGCCAAGCCGTCGCCCGCGGCGAGCGCATCCTCGCACGCCTCGCGCAGACCGGCGGGCTGAGCACGGCGGAGCACGCCCTGGCGGTCTCGCAAATCCGTAGCCTCACGCCCCTCTCGCGCCCACAGCGGCCGCAGGCGACCCTGCATGCCCTGTTCTCGATCGGCGCCCGGCTGGCAGAGGAAGGCCACGCGGGCGGAGTGGTCAGGACCACCCTCGACCTGGAGCTTCAGCGCGAGGCCGGCCGGCTCGCCCGCGAGGCGGTGGAGGTGACGCGGGCGCGGGGAGCGGCAAACGCCGCCCTGATGGTCGTGGATCTGCCGGCGCGGGAGGTCCTGGCAGCGGTGGGCTCCACCGGATACTTCGACGCCTCTCGCGCCGGGGCGATGGACTACACCCAGGTGGCGCGATCCCCGGGGAGCACGCTGAAGCCGTTCCTCTATGCCCTAGCCCTGGAGCGGGGTGCCATCGGGCCGCTGACGCCGCTGGACGACCTACCCGGTCTGGGAGGTGGCATCCAGAACGCCGATGGACGGTACCTGGGGCCGCTCCTGCCGCGCGTGGCGCTGGCAAACTCCCGCAATGTCCCGGCGGCCGAGCTCCTGCGCCGGGTCGGGCTGAACGTGGCCTACGCCTTCCTGGGCGAGCTGGGCCTGCACGACGGCCGGGATCCGCCCCGGCGCTTCGGCCTTGGGCTGGCCGTGGGAGGCATGCCGGTCTCCATGGAGCGGCTCGCCACGGCCTACTGCGCCCTCGGACGGGGCGGCCGCCTGGGCTCGCTGCGCTGGCACCTCAGGCAGGCCGCCGGCCGGGAGCGGCAGGTGCTGTCCGAGGATACGATGCGGCGGGTGAGTCGCATGCTCTCGGATCCGCAGGCGCGCCTACCCACCTTCCCCCGCATGGGCAATCTGGAGTACGCCTTTCCGGTGGCGGTAAAGACCGGAACCTCCTCGTTCTGGCACGATGCCTGGGCCGTGGCGTGGTCGCGCCGCTACCTGGTGGTGGCGTGGCTCGGGCGCCC
>CAYQDX010000044.1:0-18344 GCA_964416345.1 uncultured Ectothiorhodospiraceae bacterium | reverse complement strand
GCTCAACATCGACACAGCCGGCGCATCGCTGGAGAGCTGCGTCGACGATGTCTTGGAATATCTTCGGCAGCGCGGCATCCTCGCTCCGGAGCCGCTTTCGGTCGCGATGGCCGGCGAATGATCAGGAGGCCCGCACAACGGGCCGGCCCAGGTGTGGTCCCATGGCGCACAAACTGACGGTGCTCATGGCCGTGCACAACGGTCTGCCGGAGCTGCCCGCAGCCCTGGAGAGCATTCGCGGCCAGACCGTGACGGATTTCGAGCTGTTGATAGTCGATGACGGCTCCGATGACGAGACCGCTGAGCTGCTCGCCGAGCACGCCCGTGCCGACGCGCGGGTACGGGTGCTGGCCAACCCGGCCAACCGGGGCCTGGGCTTCAGCCTGCGGCTGGGGGTCCAGGAAGCACGAAGTCCGTGGATTGCCCGCATGGATGCCGACGACATCGCCTTGCCCAGCCGCCTGGAGCGGCAGCTGGAATATTTGGACAGCCACCCCGAGGTCGACGTGCTGGGCGGCTGGGCCGAGGAGATCGACGGCCAGGGGAGGGTGCTGGGATTGCGCACCGTGCCCACGGCTCACGAGCGCATTCGCGAGCTGATCTGGACCTGTCCGTTTATCCACCCCACCGTGTTGTTCCGGCGCCAGGCCATACTCGATGCGGGCTCTTATGATCCGGACATCCGCCGGCGCCAGGACTACGAGTTGTGGTTCCGCTGCGCCAAGGCCGGGCTGCGATTCGCCAATCTGCCGCTGCCGCTGATCCGCTACCGGCTCACCGAAGAGCACTATGCACGCAACGACTGGCGGCTGGCATGGTCGCAGATGCTGATGGGCTGGCGCGGATGCCGCTCAGTGGGCGCTGGGCCGGTGGCCTACCTGGGAGCCTCCGTACCGGTGATCAGGGCACTGCTGCCGACCAGTCTGCGCCACGGCCTGCGGCGCGTGCTCCGGGCGGTGGATCCCCGTCAGCAGCCGACCAATCGCCTAGGAGCGTGAGGATGGCGCTGGGCTACGCCGCCTTGCTCCTGATGACGATCCTGGCGTCGCTCGGTCTGACACGACTGAGCCTGGCTTACGCCAGGCGCCGCTCCCTCTTGGACGTGCCCAACGAGCGCAGCTCCCATGTGGCTCCGACGCCGCGAGGGGGCGGGCTGGGCATGACGGGGGCCTATCTGGCCGCCGTGGCTGCGCTAACGTTGCATGGCGCCGTCGACCACGAAATGGGCACGGCCCTGCTGGGTGGCGGGGCGCTGGTGGCAGCCATAGGCTGGGTGGACGATCATCGCTCCCTGGCGGCACGCTGGCGCGTGCTGACCCACTCCGCGGCGGCCTTGTGGGCCCTATGGTGGCTGGGTGGCATGCCGACAGTGGATCTTGGGACGGCACGGTTGACCCTGGGGGCATGGGGTTGGCCGATTGCCACGATGGCAGTGGTCTGGCTGACCAACTTGTACAATTTTATGGATGGCATCGACGGGCTCGCCGGCACCCAGGCCGTCACCACCGGCAGCGTTGCCGCCTTGCTGGTGGCGTCCAGAGATCCAGGACTCACGCTCGGGTGTCTGGCCCTGGTGGCCGCCGCCTTGGGTTTTCTGTGGTGGAATCGACCACCGGCGCGGATCTTCATGGGGGACGTGGGCAGTGGGCTGCTGGGCTACTGCTTTGCGGTGCTGGCCATCGCCGGAGAGCGTCATGGGAGTCTGCCGGCGCTGCTCTGGACGCTGCTGCTGGCGGTCTTCGTGTGGGATGCGACATTCACCCTGGGGCGCCGGGTCATACGGGGTGAGCGCTGGTACGAGGCCCACCGCAGCCACGGCTATCAATGCCTGGTGCAAAAGGGCTGGAGCCACGCCCAGGTCACGCTGGCGGTGCTGATGCTCAATTGCGTGGTGCTGGCCCCGCTCGCCTGGTGGGTGAACGGCCATCCCCGCTGGCTGTGCGGCGCCGCGGTTGCCGTTGCGGCGGGCTGCTGGCTGCTTTGGCGCTGGAGCACGGATTCAGCGACGACGGAGGTCGGGCCATGACTGGCACGGATCGGCGCCATTTGGTGCTGCTCCATGACGTCCTCATGGCTGCTCTGGCGTATGCTGCGGCCTATGTGGTGCGCTACAACTTCGATCTCGGCGGCAAGGAGTGGACCGGGCTCGTGCAATCCTTGCCGCTGGCGGTGCTGGTCCAAGGGCTGGTACTGTGGCGCAGTGGGCTGCAGCGCCGGGTCTGGCGATTCACCAGCGTCGGGGATCTGGTGGATATCGTGCGTGCCGCCGTCCTGGGCGTACTGACCCTGAGCGCCGCCCTGTTCCTCGTCAACCGGCTGCATGCGGTGCCCCGTACCTCGCTCGCGATCATGTACCCCATGTTCCTGATAGGGCTGCTGGGCGCCCCGCGGCTGCTGTTCCGGCTGTGGACGGAGCACAGCCTGCGTCCCATCGCGGGCGCGATGCAAGAAAAGGTCCTGCTCTTGGGTGCGGGCCGTGCGGGCGAGGCCCTGGCCCGGGACATGCTGCGCCAGGGACGGTACTTTCCGGTGGGCTTTTTGGACGACAGGGCGGCGCTCAGGGGCGCGCGTATTCACGGGGTTCCGGTGCTGGGCAACCTGGACCAGCTGCAGCAGGTCGCCGGCGTTAGCGAGGCCGAGACTCTGGTCATCGCCGCACCGTCCGCCAGCAACAGCGAGATGCAGCGCATGGTGCGCCTGTGCGAGGCCACGGGGCTGCCGTTCCGCACCCTGCCGCGTCTCGACGATCTGGTGTCGGGTCAGGTCAACATCAACGCGCTGCGCGAAGTGGCGATAGAAGACCTGCTGGGACGGGAGCCCGTGTCCTTGGACTGGGAGGCCATCCGTGACGGACTTCAGGGCAAGATCGTGATGGTCACCGGGGGCGGCGGCTCCATCGGCTCCGAGCTCTGCCGGCAGATTGCGCGCCTGGGGCCCGCCCGTCTGGCCGTGGTGGACAACTCCGAGTTCAATCTCTATCGCGCCGAGGCAGAGCTGCGTCGCAGCTTTCCACAACTGGAGCTGCTTGCCTGTCTGGCGGACGTGGGAGATGCGTTGGCCGTGGACTACTGGATGCGTCAGGCGCGACCTCAGGTGGTGTTCCACGCTGCGGCCTACAAGCACGTTCCCATGCTGCAGAGCCTGGTCCGGGCCGCCGTGCAGAACAACGTGCTGGGGACCCGCACCGTAGCGCTGGCGGCAAGCGAGCACGGCTGCGAGACTTTCGTGCTCATCTCCACCGACAAGGCTGTGCGTCCGACCAACATCATGGGTGCCAGCAAACGGGTCGCAGAGCTGCTGGTCCAGCTCATGAAAGGTCGCTCGGCAACCCGCTTCGTGGTGGTACGCTTTGGCAATGTACTGGGCTCTGCCGGCAGTGTGGTGCCCCTGTTCCAGGAGCAGATTGCCCGGGGCGGTCCGGTGACGGTGACCCATCCCGCCATCACCCGATTCTTCATGACCATTCCCGAGGCCTGCCAGCTGATCATGCAGGCGGCGGTCATGGGCAGGGGTGGTGAGATCTACGTGCTGGAGATGGGAGCGCCGGTGCGCATCGCCTATCTGGCCGAGCAGATGATTCGACTCTCGGGCCGGAGTCCCGGCGTCGACGTCAAGATCGTCTACACGGGGCTGCGACCCGGGGAGAAGCTGCATGAAGAGCTGTTCTACGATGCCGAGCGCCTCGCCCCGACGGCGCATCCCATGATTCATCAGGCCTTGCCTCAAGCGCTGGATGAAGCGCTGGTGGCACGAGGCCTCGAAGAGGCCGATCAGGCCTGTGCCCAGTTCGACGCGGCGGCCCTGCGACGCGTGCTGCGCCGGCTGGTCCCGGATTTTCAGGAGGGCGACGCGCCTTCCATATCGATAGTCCAAGCAGAAGTGGTGTGAGCGATGACCCTACCCATCAAGAAAGTGGTGTTCCCCGTGGCAGGACTCGGTACCCGGTTCCTGCCCGCAACCAAAGCCAGTCCCAAGGAGATGCTGCCTATCGTCGACAAGCCTCTGATCCAGTATGCCGTGGAGGAGGCCATCGCGGCGGGAGTGAGCGAGCTCATCTTCGTCACCAGCGCCAGCAAGCGGGCCATCGAAGATCACTTCGATCGGGATTCCCAGCTCGAGGCTCAGCTGGCCCAGAAGGGCAAGGATCGGCTGCTCGCCCAGGTGCGCGACATCCTGCCGGACCGGGCGACCTGCGTCTACATACGCCAATATGAGGCGCTGGGCCTGGGCCACGCGGTCTGGTGCGCCCGCGAGGTGGTAGGTGACGAGCCCTTCGCCGTGATTCTCGCCGATGATCTCATCGACGGCCGGGGCGAGTCTTGTCTCACCCAGATGAGCCGGCAGTATGCCGAGCATGAATGCAGCATTCTCGGCGTGGAGCAGGTTCCGCCCCATGAGACTCACCAGTACGGCATCGTCGAGACTGCCGAGATCGGCCGGGGTCTGGGCGAGCTCAAGAGCATCGTGGAGAAGCCGGCGCCGGAGGAGGCCCCATCCACCCTGGGCGTGGTGGGCCGCTACATCCTGACGCCCCGCATCTTCACCCTGCTGGAGCAGGTCGAGCGCGGCGCCGGAGGAGAGATTCAGCTCACCGACGCCATCGGCGCGCTGATCGCGGAGGAGCGGGTGCTCGCCTACCAGTTCGCCGGACGCCGCTATGACTGCGGCAGCAAGCTCGGCTATCTGGAAGCGACGGTGGAGCACGCCCTCAAGCACCCGGAGCTCCAGGAGGGCTTCAGGAGCTACCTCAAGGAGGTGGTGTGCGGGGGCACCCTAATGTCCTAAAGGGGTCTCAACCGCGACCGATGTAGCTGAGAATGTCGCGTTTGGCCTCGTTGAGCACCGACCCCCGGTCCAGGCCCTCCAATATGGACTGGACCACTCTTTTCGGCCCCGTCTCGCCCCAGGACTTGCCCTGGGCGATGTAGCGGTGAGCCGCTTCGCCGATGATGTAGGTGCTGTAATAGCCCACCGCGCCCTGGGCGCCGGCGGTGATCAGGGTGGACAGACCGGCGCTGCCGCCCTTGAGCACTGAGGACAGTGCGTTCACCGCCCACACGGTGCCCATCACCAACAGCATCTGCTTGCCAACGGTGGAGACCAGCTCACGGGCCTCTCGCCGACCCAGGGCCAGGCCATAAATCCGCGCCAGGTGAGTCACCATGGCCGTGTCCACCGCCGGCACGGCAAGGAGGTCCGCGACGGGCATCGGGTTGAAGGCCACCGCCACACCCTTGGTAACGCAATACATGCGCACCACCCGCTCGGCGAGCCCGCGCTTGACCTCTGCAATCCGGCGCGCGACTTGGTCGCTCAGCTTGCCGGCGAACAGGCTGGCGTTGAGCGCGACTAGGGTCTTGCCCTCGCGCTCGATGATCTCCCACAGACGCTGGCGCAAGGCGCCGACGTCGGGCGCCGGGCGGCGCCAGGTCTCCCGCTCCCGGCCCTGGGGGTCGGTGTCGACATACAGGCGCTCGCCGGGGTCCGCGGCCGCCGGCAGGATGTTGGGGAGATCCACCAGCCGACCGGCTCTCTGGCGCAAAGAATCCAGCAGCAGCTCGCGATCCTTGAGCCGATACTGGTCGATCTTGTTCAGCACCAGCAGCAGGGGCCGGTGGCGGGAGGCCAGACGCTCCAGGGCCTGCAGCTCGATGTCCGTAATGTCGCCGTCGACCACGAACAGCACCAGGTCGCTGCGCTCGGCGACCTCGATTGCCAGGCGCTCCCGGCTTTCGCCGTCCACCTCATTAATGCCGGGGGTGTCGATGAGAAACACCCCACCGGCCTCCACCTCGTCCCAGGAAGCCCGGCGCGCCTCCCTGGTCTCGCCGTGCAGCGCGCTGGTGGAGAAGCGCTGCTCGCCGAGCAATGCGTTCAGTAGGGCAGATTTGCCGACGCTGACCTGGCCGAACACAGCGATATGCAGCTGCTGGTGCTCGACCTTCTCCAGCATGTCCCGTACCTGTGAGTAGTCCGCGGAGAGCGCCAGGCGCACGTCTTCCGGTACATGACTGTCGGCGAGCAGATCCTGCAGGCTACGGCGCGCCAGCTCCAGGTGGCGGCCGCCCTCGGAGCCGAGGGGCTCAGTCTCCTGCGACGTCTTCTCGGCCTGCCGCCAGCGCCACTTGGGCAAGACGCTTTGCACGTAGCTCCAGATTTTCACCCAAAGTCTCCTTGAACAGCACGGCGGCCGGCTCGGGCAGGAGCTGGCCGCGCGACTCCAGCGTTCGGGCAGCCGCCTGCCCCAGACTATGGAAAATGAGGCCGTAGGCCACCGCGTGCACACCGCCCCCGGCCAGCGTGCCGATGCCGGGGAAGGCCTTCAAGGCGTTGCCCGTCACCGCGAGCACCAGATTGAGGGTCTTGCCCAGATGCTGTGCGGCCAGGCCGAGGAAACGCTTGGCGTCGATGTCTCGCGGAGGCACATCATACAGGGCGCCGAGCTCCCGGATCATCTGGGTACCCAGATAGCCCTGGATCACCAGATCGGACCCCGGCGTCCAGGCAGCCATCGCACCAAACACCGCCCGGCGGGAGTAGCGCTTGACGATCTGCTCGGCACCGCGGCGCCGGTGCTCGCTCACGGAAGTGTCGAGCTTGTGGGCGACGAGATTGAACACCGCCACGTCCCGCAGCTGCTCCAGGGCCGGCGTCTGGCCGTCGATAAGCGCCTGCAGGGTGCTGCGCAGAGCGTCCACCCTAGGTGCCGTATGGCGCTCTTCCACCTGCTCCCGGCCATCGGCCAGCACCCGTATCACCTCTCGCAGGCCACCTGTGCTGACGGCGACCAGGTGCAAGCTCGGGCTAGGGCCAATGCGCTGAGCGATGCGCTCGCGGATCTGCGCCAGCTCCTCGGGGCGGTGCAGATCGCTCTTGTTCAGCGCCAGGATTGTGGGCTTGTCCAGAGCACGCAGGGATTGCACCTCGGCGAGCTGATCCCGGGTAAGGTCACCTTCGCAAACATAGATCACCACATGGGCCCGCAGCGCCTCCTCCCGTGCCACGACGGCGTGGCCCGGCGCTCCGGCGGCATTGAGGCCGGGCAGGTCGCTTAGCACCAGCCGATCTCCCGCCGGACTCTCCCAGGCGTAGTGGGTGACTTCCCGGGTGGTGCCGCCGCGCGGGTCTATCTCGGGCCGGGCCTCGGGCAGCAGCGCCGCGATGAGGGAGGACTTGCCGCTGCTGACAGTTCCCAACAACGCCACATAGACTACCCCTGTATCCCGCCGCCGGCCGAGCTCATCGAGCTCCCGCTGCGCCGCCGCCACGTCGGCGCCCAGCGCCTCGGCGTGCTGCAGGCCGCTGTGCAGCTGCTGCTCCGTGACCTGCTTCCTGCCACTCGGCCGCCCCCTACTGGATCGCCCGGGGGCGAGTATCCTGAGCACTACCCAGCCGCCACCCAGGGACACGAGCAACAGCAGACAGGCCGTGAGACCACCAAGCCAAAGAGGTGCCTCCTGCAGCCGGCCCCACACGGACAGCGCCAGGTCGGTGAGATATAGCAGCAGGGTCAGCACCACCAGCAAAGCCAGTGTGGCTCCCAGGGCGATGAGGATCTTGAGGGGCGCCTGCCTCATCGTTGGCGCAGCAGGGTCCCGCCCGCCCGGCACGGGACCGAGGAGCCTCTCAAGGCTCGACCACCAGGACGCACTTACCCACCATCGACCCCTGCTGCACCAGGCGGTGCGCCTCGGCCGCAGCCTCCAGCGGGAAGGTCCGGGACACGCGGACCTCCAGCGTGCCTCGTGCCATCAGCTCGGTGCAGCGCTCCAGGATCGCGGTCTGGTGGCGCTGGGCCTCCTTGAGGCCGTGCAGCTCCGGAGTGAGCATTAGCTCCAGACTGACGCTCAGATTGCGCAGGCGGGCCTCCTTCCAAGGGAAATCGGACTCCGGCTGGAGCAGGGTGATCAGGTCCCCGTAGTGACGCACCGCCGCGACGCTGCGACTGAGCGTGGCGCCGCCGACCGTATCGAGCGCAATGTCGACCCCCCGCCCATCGGTCCATTCCAGGGTCGCCCGGACGAAATCCGTCTGGCGGTAGGGTATGGCCACTTCCGCCCCGAGCCGGGCGACTAGCTCCTCCTTTTCCTGGCTGCCTACCGTGGCGCAGACCCGGGCGCCCGCCAGCCGGGCGAGCTGTACGGCGACATGGCCCACGCCGCCGGCCCCGGCGTGAATCAGGACCTGGGTGCCCGGGGCGGCCAGCGCCCGGTCCTGCAGGCTCTCCGCGGCGGTGATACACACCAGCGGAGCGGCGGCGGCCTCCAGGTAGCCGACGGACTCCGGCTTGTGGACGAGGAAGCGCTCATCCACTACCGTGTATTCCGCATAGCTGCCCTGGGCACCCCCGATTCCGCCATGATAGAACAGCACGGCATCTTCCGGCCGGAAGCGCTCCACCGCGTTGCCGCAGGCCTCCACCACGCCGGCCCCGTCGCAGCCCAGGATGGCCGGCATGCGCTCGGGATAGAAGGTCCCCCCGCTGCGCAGCTTGGTGTCCACCGGATTGACGCCGGCGGCCTTGATCCGAATCAGAACATCGCTGTCAGCCGCGACGCGTGGC
Source organism: uncultured Ectothiorhodospiraceae bacterium (assembly GCA_964416345.1). GTDB lineage: Bacteria > Pseudomonadota > Gammaproteobacteria > CAYQDX01 > CAYQDX01 > CAYQDX01. The sequence goes on along the minus strand of CAYQDX010000044.1, from coordinate 9,781 downwards.
GTCTCCACCTCCCGCAGCTGCAGCACCTCCGGCTCCCCCGGTGCCCCCATGATGACTGCTTTCACACTGAATGACTCCTCGCTGGATTGCGCCGGTAAGTCTGGCATAGCCCGCCGGTGAAGCAAAGCGACCGCCCACCGCTGCACTACCCGCTGGGACTCTGTGTGCTGGCGATGCTGCTGCTTTGCGTGGTTGGTTGCCACGAGGTCCCCAAGCATCCCGCGCTGCGCTTCGGACTTGCCGATGCCCCCATCACCTTGGACCCCCGCTACGCGACCGACGCCGCCTCGGCGCGGATCCTCCGGCTGATCTACCCACAGTTGGTGGATTTCGATGCCTCCGCGCGTCCGGTGGCATGGCTCGCGAGCTGGATCCAGCCCTCGCCGACCCACTATCGCTTCACCCTGGGGGAGCGCGACCGCCTCTACCCCGACGGCAGCCGCCTGAGCTCTGCGGACGTGGCGGCCACCTACCGCTCGGTCCTAGACACGGCCGCCGGCTCGCCCCACCGGGCCTCACTGGATATGATTGAGCGCATCGCCACGCCGGACGCGAGCACCGTGGAATTCACGCTCAATCGACCAGATCCTCTGTTTCCCGGCCGGTTGGTGCTCGGTATCATGCCCGCGGACCGGCTGGCCGCCGGCCGCCGCTTCGACCGCGAGCCGGTGGGCAGCGGACCTTTCGCCCTGGTGGACTGGCCCGAGGATGGGCGGCTGCGCCTGCGCAGACGCAGCGATGGGGCAACGCTCGAATTCCTACGCGTGCCCGACCCCACGGTGCGCGCCCTGAAGCTGCTGCGCGGCGAGATTGACATGGTACAGAATGACTTGCCATATGAGCTCATCGGCTGGCTGGACCGGCAGCCGGGCGTGAAGGTGACCCGCCGGGCAGGCAGCAGCTTCAGCTATCTGGGCTTCAATCTGGAGGATTCGGTGGCGGGCAGCCATGCCGTGCGCGCCGCCATTGCCTGCGCTTTGGACGTGGATGCGATCGTGAAATACGTCTTCGCGGGCGCCGCGCGGCCCGCCGCGGCCTTGTTTCCGCCCGATCATTGGGCAGGCAGCCCCAGCCTTCGGCGGATAGCCCACGATCCGGACCGGGCACGGGCACTGCTGTGGGCTGCAGGCTACGATGCCGCACACCCGGTGCATCTCACTTACAAGACCTCCAGCGCCCCATTTCGGCTGCGGCTGGCCACGATTATCCAGCATCAGCTGCGCGAGGTGGGCATCGAGGTATCCATCCGCAGCTACGATTGGGGCACGTTCTACGGCGACATCAAGGCCGGACGCTTCCAAATGTACAGCCTGGCGTGGGTGGGACTACAGAGCCCCGACGCCTTTCGCTACATCTTTCACAGCGACTCCGTGCCGCCCGCGGGTGCCAACCGGGGGCGGTTTCGTGACCCGTCCACCGATGCCTTGATCGAGGCGGCGGAGGCCGCGACCAGCCCCGCCCGCCAGGCGGAGCTCTACCGGAGACTGGAGGCGCATCTGTTGGATGCGCTGCCCTATGTGCCTCTGTGGTACGAAGACAACGTCTTCGTCAGCAGGGCCGACATCCTTGGCTACACGCTGGCAGCCGACGGCAACTACGACGGCCTGCGCCAGGTGCGGCGCGCAGCGGTGTCCATCCATGCCGAGCAGTGAGTGTCTTGAAGTACGCGTCAGCCTTGCCGACCAGCGTCTGTGGCTGGTGCAAGGAGCAAGGACGCTGCTGGAGGCGCCCGTATCCACGGCCTGTGGCGGCCCGGGCGAGCGCCACGCCAGCGGCTGCACGCCGCGGGGCTGGCACGCCATCAGGATCAAGGTCGGGGAGGGCTGCCCGGTGGACACGGTGTTCATCGGCCGGCGGCCCACCGGTGAGATCTACGACCCCGAGCTGAACGCCCGCCATCCGGGACGGGATTGGATCCTGACCCGCATCCTGTGGCTCACCGGACTGGAGCCCGGACACAATCGCGGCGCGCAGGTAGACACCTTGCGGCGCTACATTTACATCCATGGCTGTCCGGAGGAGGTGCCCTTGGGCCTGCCGCAGTCCCACGGCTGCATCCGCATGCACAATGCCGACCTGCTGGCCCTCTTCGACCGCGTGAGCTCGGGTACTCGGGTCTACATCGGCTGATGCAGGGACTCGGTGCGGGCCAATGCTGAGCTTCCTGGTGGCACGGGCGGGCAGCGCCGTGCTGGTGGTCCTGGGCGTCGCCGCCCTCGTGTTCTCGTTGATTCACCTGGTTCCCGGAGATCCGGTGGAGGTGATGCTGGGGGAGTCCGCGAGCCCGGCCGACCGCCAAGCCCTACGCCACGACCTGGGACTGGATCGGCCCCTGTGGCGCCAGGCAGCCGACTATGCCGGGGGTCTGCTGCGGCTCGATCTCGGCAGCTCGCTGCTGTCCAGCCGCCCCGTGGCGGAGCTGCTGGCCGAGCGCCTGCCGGCCACTGCGGAGCTGGCTGCGGCGGCGCTGGCGGTGGCGGTACTCATAGCTTTTCCGCTGGGGATGCTGGCAGCCGTGCGTCGAGACACTCTCTGGGACCGGGGAGCCATGACCTTCTCATTGCTCGGGATCTCAGTGCCCAACTTCTGGCTGGGTCCGCTGCTGATCTTGGTGTTCTCCTTGTGGCTGGGATGGCTGCCGGTTAGCGGCCGGGAGGAGCCAGCCTCCCTGGTGCTGCCGGCTCTGACCCTGGGCACGGCCATGGCGGCAATCCTCTCGCGCATGGTGCGGGCCACGCTGTTGGAGGTCCTGGGTGAAGACTACATCCGCACCGCGCGGGCCAAGGGTCTGCCAGAGACTCAGGTCATCCGACGGCATGCCCTGCGCAACGCTTGGCTGCCCCTGTTGACGGTGCTGGGGCTGCAGCTGGGCGGGCTGCTAGCTGGGGCGGTGATCACGGAGACGGTGTTCTCCTGGCCAGGTATCGGGCAGCTCACCATCGAGGCCATTCAGAAGCGCGACTATCCCGTCGTGCAAGGCTGCGTGCTGCTCGTCAGCTTGAGCTACGTGGCAGTGAACACCCTGACGGACCTCGTTTATGGCTGGCTGGACCCCAGAGTCCGCCTGGGGGCCGGGTGATGCGCGCAGGCCTGCCGGGGCTGGTGCTGCTGCTGTGGCTGGTGCTTGCTGTGGTTGGACCGTGGCTGGGGCTCGCCCCGGACGACGTCGATCTGCCCCGAATCCTCCATGGTCCGGGGGCGGCTGCCTGGCTGGGGTATGACGACTTGGGACGGCCGGTCTGGGATCGCCTGGTGGTAGGCGCACAGACCTCCTGCCTGACCGCACTTTGGGTAGTGAGCATTTCGGCCACCGCAGGCACCCTCATCGGCAGCGCCAGCGCCTACCTCGGAGGGTGGCTGGATCACGTGCTGGTGCGCTGCATCGACGTGTTCCTCGCGTTCCCCGGCATCTTGCTGGCCATTGCCTTGTCCGGCCTCATGGGCCCCGGACTGGGGAACGTCGTCTTCGCCCTGTCGGCGGTCGGCTGGGTAGGCTTCGCCCGCCTGACCCGTGCCCAGGTGCTCAGCGTCAAGCGCCGTGATCATGTCGAGGCCGCCGTCGCACTGGGGGCCGGCGCCTGGCGAATCATCAGGAAGCATCTTATCCCTCTGGTGCTGGCTCCCCTGATCGTCGAGGCCACGTTCTCGGTGGCGGCTGTGGTGGTGGCCGAGGCCGGGTTATCGTTTCTAGGTCTCGGCGTCCAGCCTCCCGCGGCCTCCTGGGGCAGCATGATCAGGGACGGTGTACGATATATGCTGGTGGCGCCGCATCTGGTGCTGGCGCCTGGACTTGCGTTGCTGCTAGTCGTGCTGGCGACGAATCTGTTGGGTGACAGGCTGCGAGACTGGCTGGATCCACGCTATGTACGGCACTGATTCTAACCCAAACGCGATGTCGCTGGGCCCCGTGATGCTGGATCTCCAGGGGACCACCCCGGGCGCCGAGGAAATCGAGCGCCTGCTGCATCCGGGTGCCGGCGGAGTAATCCTGTTTCGGCGCAACTACGAGTCGCCCGAGCAGCTGAGCGCGCTGGTGGCATCCATACATCGCCTGCGCGAGCCGCGCCTGCTGGTGGCCGTCGATCACGAGGGAGGCCGGGTGCAGCGCTTCCACGACGGCTTCACGGTGCTGCCGGCGGCCCGCCGCTTGGGGGAGGTCTATGACCTGGATCGCAAGCGCGGCCTGCATCTGGCCGAGCTAGCCGGTTGGGTGATGGCTGCCGAGCTACGCAGCGCCGGCGTGGATTTCAGCTTCGCCCCGGTGCTGGATCTCGACCATGGCATGAGCCAGGTCATTGGCGACCGCGCTTTCCACCAACGCCCCGAGTACGTTGCCGCCTTGGCCCATGCCTACGTCTCCGGAATACGGCGGGCGGGAATGGCCGCAGTCGGCAAGCATTTTCCGGGTCACGGAGCCGTGGTAGTGGATTCCCATGTCGGCATCCCGGTGGACAAGAGGTCCCTGGCAGACATTCGGCTGCAGGATCTCGTGCCCTTCGAGCGTCTCATCCACTACGGACTGGCCGGCATCATGCCATCTCATGTCATCTATCCCGGCGTAGACGAGCTGCCCGCCGGCTTCTCGCGTCGCTGGCTGCGAGGAGTCCTGCGCCAGGAGCTCGGCTTCCAGGGGCCCATCTTCAGTGACGACATTAGCATGAAAGGTGCGGCGGCGGCGGGCGGCTTGGAAGAGCGCGCGCACCTGGCTCTGCGGGCGGGCTGTGACATGATCCTGTTGTGCAACGACCCCGAGGGCGCCGCCTGGGTCCTGGACGGGATGTCCAGCCATCCAGACCCGGCATCCCACCTGCGCCTGGCACGCATGCACGGCCGCCACCGAATCAGCCGTGCGGAGCTGCGCGGCGAGCCCTCCTGGCATCAGGCGGTCCACGCCCTGGGCCAGCTCTGCGGTGGGGAGACCCCGAGACTGATCTAAGTGGGCCCTTTCAGGCCCTGGGCACGGGCCGGCAGCGTCGCAAAAAAAAGGGCGGATGGAAATCCGCCCTTATTGGCTCGCACGACACACCAAAGAGAGCCCAATCAACCACTAAGGCTAGGCGCCCGACGGCTGGCTACACCCATGAGCCTGTCGCCGAACTCCGAGCTTTGATAATACTGGGAAGTGAATGGCGAGCAATGATCCAGATCAACGAAGCCCGCACTCACACGGGCACCGCGGTGCCCAGGGACATCTCCCGCCGGCCGCAGCAACGGGAGCAGCCTCGGCCAGACATTTTGGAGTATCCTAGGCTGGGCTTGCTCGGTAGGATGCAGACCGTCCTCCTGCATGAGCCGGTCGTCGAGGGCAACGCCTTCAAGTAGAAAGGGCACCAGGGACACACTGCTTCGTGTTGCAGCACGCGTGTAAACGGCTTCAAACGCCCGGGTGTAGGCCGGGCCATAGTTGGGCGGCAAACGCACCCCGAGCAACAAGACCCGCGCTCCTGCTTTTTGGGAGTGCAGGATGATTCGATCAAGGTTGTGCTCCATCGCGTCTAGCGACAGTCCCCTGAGGCCATCATTGCCCCCCAGCTCGACTATCACGACCGCGGGTCGATGGCGCGCGAGCGCCTCGGGCAGACGCGCCAACGCACCGGCAGTCGTCTCTCCGCTGATGCTGATATTCACCACGCGCTGGGGAAAGCCTTCCTGCTCGAGGCGCCGCCCGAGCAGGGCAACCCAACCCTTGGTCTCGTCGATGCCGAAACCCGCGCTGAGACTGTCTCCCAGGACCAGCACGGTGGGCGCAGCGGCTGCCACACAGGCATAGAGCCAGAGCGCCACCGGCAGGAAGCGTCGCATCATGTCGAATTCCACCTCTGGCCCCATCGTGCTGGCGGAGGACCTAGGCAAGCAAGTTACCAGTCCGGTAGGCCTGCTGACCATACTCACTTCGGTCAACCTGGCCATACAGCCGGGTGAAGCGGTGGCGGTGGTCGGCGCCTCTGGCTCCGGAAAGTCCACGTTGCTTGGCCTGCTTGCGGGGCTGGATCTCCCGACCCGGGGTCGCGTCCTCCTGAACGGCAACGAGCTCACCGCCATGGACGAGGACGGTCGCGCCCGGGTGCGGGCTCAGACCGTGGGGTTCGTGTTCCAGTCCTTCCACCTCCTGCCCAGCCTGACCGCTCTGGAAAACGTCATGCTGCCCCTGGAGCTGGCCGACCGTCCAGCGCCCGCCAAGACGGCGGAGGAGGTCTTGGAGCAGGTGGGTCTGACCTCGCGCCTGCATCACTATCCCAATCAGCTCTCGGGAGGCGAGCAGCAGCGGGTCGCGATCGCCCGCGCCTTCGCCACCCGGCCGAAGGTGCTGTTTGCCGACGAGCCCACGGGCAATCTGGACCGTCACACCGGCAGCAGGATCATCGAACTCCTGTTCTCTCTCAATCGGCGCGCCCGCACCACCCTGGTGCTGGTCACCCACGACGAGAGCCTGGCCGGGCACTGCCATCGCAAGCTCGGGCTGGACAACGGTCGCCTGGTGAGCCGATCGTGAAGTCTCTGCGCCTGGCCTGGCGCGGGCTGACCCGCGACTGGAGAGCCGGAGAGCTTCGTGTGCTGGGGATTGCGGTCGTCATTGCCGTGGCCAGCGTCACGTCAGTGGGGGTGTTTGCCGATCGCATCCGACAGGCGCTACTGCTGCAGGCTAACACACTGCTGGCGGCAGACCTGGTGGTCCGATCGGCGGAGCCCCTGCCTGCGAGCTGGGACCAGGCTGCCCGCAGCGCCGGACTCCGCGTAGCTCACACCCTGTCCCTCACCAGCATGCTGGTCTCGGGAAAGCAGCTCAAGCTGGCGCAAGTGAAGGCCGTTGGCGCCGGCTATCCGTTGCGCGGCACCCTGCGCACGGCCGCGGACGTCGGCGGGGCCGACGTTCCCGCCCGCGACCTTCCCTCGGCCGGCACGGTGTGGGTAGACACGACCCTGGCGACGGCCCTCAAGCTGCGGGTGGGCGGCAGAATCGAGCTCGGCAGCGCAAGCTTCACGGTCGGTCGGCTACTGACCTTCGAGCCCGACCGGGGAGCCGAGCTGTTCAGCATCGCCCCGCGGGTGCTGATGAGGGCGGAGGACCTGGCGCGGACCAAGCTCGTGCAGCCAGGCAGCCGCGTCGGCTATCGCCTATTGGTGGCGGGACCCCGGACGGAGGTGGACAACTTCCGCTCCTGGCTGAGCGAGCGGTTGACCCAGGGGCAGCGTCTCTACGGCGTGCGCAACGCCCGCCCCGAGCTCAAGTCGTCTCTGGAGACCGCCGACCGCTTCCTGGGGCTGGCCGCACTGCTCAGCGTGCTGCTGGGCGGGGTTGCGGTCGCCACCTCCGCACGGCGTTTTGCGGAGCGCCATTTCGACAGCAGCGCCGTGCTGAGCTGCCTGGGAGCCAGCCAGAGCCTCATCGCAAGGGTCTACACCTTGCAGGTCTTGTTGGTGGGCGCCGGCGCCAGCGCACTCGGCGGTGCGGCAGGCTATGGCGCACAGGCTTTCCTGACGCTGGCTCTGGGCGGCATCCTGGGAAGCGATTTGCCAGTCCCGTCGTTGGTGCCCATGGGCTTTGGGATGACGACTGGCCTGGTGATGGTATTCGGCTTTGCCTGGCCGCCGCTGCTAAGCCTGAAAGACGTGCCGCCCACGCGGGTGCTGCGACGGGACCTGGTCCCGTTGCCGGGACGGTCCATGCTGGCCTACGCCATGGCGCTGGCGACGCTGAGCCTGTTGATGTACTGGCAGGTGCAGGATCTCTGGCTGACTGCGGCCGTGAGTGGGGGAGCGATCGCCACGCTACTGCTGCTGGGTCTGATCGCCGTGGCACTGCTTGGGCTGCTCACCGCCCTGCGGCGCCGCATGGGCCTGGCCTGGCGCACTGGACTGGCCAATGTGGCGCGACGGGCGAGGGGCAGCGCCGTACAGATAGTGGCACTGGGTCTAGGACTGATGGCCCTGCTGACCCTGTCCGTGGTACGCAACGACCTGGTCGAGGCCTGGCGCAGCAGTCTGCCACGGGACGCACCCAATCAGTTCGTCATCAACATTCAGCCGCAGCAGGTGTCCGCCATGGAAGCTTTCCTGAGCGAGCGGGGGCTGAGTCATGCCTCCCTCTATCCCATGGTCAGGGGACGGCTGGTGGAGATCAACGGCCGCCGCGTGAGCAGAGCGGACTACGATAAGCCGCGCGCCCAGCGCCTGGTCCAACGGGAGTTCAACCTCTCGTGGGCGGCCACTCTGGCCCCAGACAATCACGTGGTGCGCGGCCGGTGGTGGAGCCCAGCGGAGCATGGCACGGCGGAATTCTCGGTGGAGCAGGGGCTAGCCGAGACTCTCGGCCTGCACCTGGGCGACATGCTGAGCTTCCGTGTCTCCGGCCAATTGGTGCGGGCACCCATCACCAGCCTGCGCCACGTGGCCTGGGACTCCTTCCGGGTCAATTTCTTCGTGCTCGCGCCCCCCGGAGAGCTGGAGAGCTTTCCGGCGACCTACATCACCAGTTTCCATCTGTCCGAGTCCCGCCAAGGGCTGCTGAGGGACATGGTAGAGCGCTTTCCCAACGTCACGGTGCTGGATGTAGACGCCATCATGACTGAGGTGCGACACATCGCGGACCGGGTGACGTTGGCGGTTCAATACATCTTCCTGTTCGCCGTTGCGGCGGGCCTGCTCGTCCTCTATGCCGCCATTCATGCGACTCGGGACGAGCGCATCTACGAGTCCGCGGTCATGCGTGTGCTCGGTGCCAGCCGCAGCCAGGTCATGCGTGGCAACCTGGCGGAGTTCGGTCTGTTGGGCACGTTGGCCGGCGCCGTCGGTGCCCTGGCGGCGAGCTCGTTGGGCTACGTCCTGGCCACCAGGGTCTTCGACGTGGGCTACCGGCCCGACCCGTGGCTGTGGGTGGTGGGAATCGTCGGTGGCGCCGTGGGCGTCATCCTGACCGGCTGGATGGGGACCCGCTCAGTAATGCGCCGACCGCCATTGGATACCCTTAGGGCCGGCTAGCCCGCATTCTCACCGGGGCGAGTGCCAGAACTTCCGCCGAGCCCGACTGTCTGATGAAATGGTTGCGCGACATACGCCATGTATCTTCACAATATTCACCAAGTGTCTCCTAAGTCTACAGGGGTGTCGGCGCGGCACCCCTCTTTTTTGCAAAATACAATCGTCGCCTCAGGGCCTCCGGACCCTGAACCGCAGCCCATCGACGTCCAGATATAGACTGTCCCGGCCAATACGCTCCAGCAGGGGACCGCCGCCGAGCCGTTGGCCCTCGCGATACTTCACCATGTCGATGAGCACGAAGCGTCGCTTCGGGTCCGAGGCGTAATAGTAAGCGTTGATGCTGAGTGACGGCAGCTTCTCCCGAACTTTCGGCGGCAGCTCGACCAGCCAAGGAGTGGGGTCCACGTCCTCCGCCTGCGCCCGAGACTCCTCGGCCAGCGCCTGTGGCTGCTCCTCGGCCAGCGCCTGTGGCTGCTCCTCGGCCGACGCCTGTGGCTGCTGTGACGTCGCCTGCGGCGCGGCGATTTCCGGCCGTGGTGCGGGGTGCGAGCGCCTCACGGCCGCCACGGGGGGGACGGGAGTGGCGGCGGCCGGCGCCGGCGTCTGGGCCAGAGTAGGCAGGACCGGCCGGGGTGACGGGGACGGGCGAGGTATCGCAGCCTGTGGCCGCGCCGCGACCGGCACGCCGATGGAAGGCGGTTGTGCGGCGGCCGGTCGCGCCGGTGCCGCGGTCACCGTGACCACCGTCGTGGCCTCAGGCAACGTCTCACGCTGGTCGAGGGCCAGCCAATAGAGGCCTCCC
>CAYQDX010000043.1:0-18395 GCA_964416345.1 uncultured Ectothiorhodospiraceae bacterium | reverse complement strand
CGCCGGCTGCCAGTGCCAGCAGCTGAGCCTGCAGAGCATCGGCGTCGGCGGCCAGAAACAGTGCCCGGTAGCGCAAGGGCTGGCGGCCGGTCTGCAGGGTGTAGGCTATGCGCGCCAGGGTGGCGGAGTCCGGCCGGCTGCGCTCCAGGTAGGCGGCCAGCCGGACCGCTTGTGCCCGCAGCCGATCCGGGCTTGCAGCGGAGAGCGGAAACAGGGTCGCCAGGGTGGGGCCGGCCGGGCCGAGTTCGGCCGGCTGCCGATCCACCACCGTCGGCGGGGTCTCGAGAATGGCATGGGCGTTGGTGCCACCCAGGCCGAAGGAGCTGAGACCCGCCCGCCAGGGACGCCCAACGGCTGCCAACTTACGGCTGGCCGCAGCGATGTAGAAGGGTGAGCCCGCCAGCGCCAGCTCCGGATTGGGCTGGCGTATATTGAGGCTGGCCGGCAGCTCGCCGCGCTGCAGACTGAGCACTGTCTTGATGCAGCCCGCCAGTCCGGCGGCGGAATCCAGGTGGCCGAGATTGGACTTCACCGAGCCCAGACCGCAGTAGCCCCGGCGCGTTGTCTGGGCCGCATAGGCCTCGCTGAGAGAATTGAATTCGACGGGATCGCCCAGCTTGGTGCCGGTGCCGTGGGCCTCGACGAAATCGATGCCGTCGGCATCGACGCCGGCGGCCGCGAGGGCGGCGCGGATCACGGCGACCTGGCCGCGGGCGCTGGGGGCGTAGTAGCCGACCTTGTCGCTGCCGTCGTTGTTGACCCGGATGGCGCGCAGCAGGGCATAGATGTGATCCCCGTCGGCGATGGCGTCCCGGGCAGGCTTGAGCACGATGACCGCCACCCCTTCGCCGCCGATCATGCCGTCGGCGCCAGCGTCGAAGGGCCGGCAGTGGCCGTCGCTGGAGAAGTTGAGGCCCGCCTTGTAGCGGTAGCCCAGATTGCCGGCGGGAAACAGATTCGCCGCCCCCACCAGCGCCATCCGGCTCTGCCGGCTCAGCAGGCATTGGGCGGCCGCATGCAGCGCCGAGAGGGACGAGGAGCAGTTGGAGTGAACGAACATGCTGGGCCCCTGCAGACCCAGCTTGTGGGAGATCATGGTCGGGATCGCCCCGCTCTGGCCGAGGATCAGGGCGACATAGTCGTCCGCCTCCCCCAGATAGCCAGCGCCCTGCCCCTGCCCGCCGCTGTTTGCCGCCGCCCCGCCATAGCTGCTGGCGGACATGTAGACCGCGGTATCCGGCACTTGGCGCGGAGCGTAGCCGGCGTCCTCCAGCGCCCGCCAGGACTGCTCTAGCAGCAGACGCAGCTGCGGGTCCATGAGCTCGGCGTCCTTGTAGGGCACGGCGAACAAATCGGCATCGAACAGCTCCTTGCCATCGAGAGCGGGCTTCAGGGGGACGAAGGCGGGATCGTCCGCCACCGCCCCCGGCAGGCCGGCCGCCAGCAGCTCCTCGCGGCTGTAGAAGCGCACGCTCTCGCGCCCTGCCAGCAGATTGTCCCAGAACGCCTCGTGATCGTCGGCGTCGGGGAAACGGCAGGCGATACCGATGATCGCCAGGCTGCCGTCGAGATAATCGGGGTGCTCGGCCAGCGCAGGCGCAACCGGCTGGTCCATTGCCGGCTCCAGCCGGACCGTGGTCGCCTCGGCCCCATCGACAGCCACGCTCCCCAGATGGGTGCTCAGGGCGCGCAGGTTGGGATAGCGGAACAGCTCGGCCGCGGAAAAGGCAGGGGCGATGCTTTGCTTGATACGATCGGCGGTGACCATGGCGGCCAGCGAATCGCCGCCGAGGTCGAAGAAGCCCTCGTCGAGGCCGATGTCCTCCCGTCCCAGGGTCTGACGCCAGATGGCCAGCAGGCGCTGCTGCACGTCCCCGGCCGCGGGTTGGATCGAGGGTCGGCGCTCTTCCGGCAGGTCCCGCCGCGCCAGCTCGGCGCGATCCACCTTGCCGTTGGCGGTGACCGGCAGCCGCGGCAGGGACACGAAGAAGGCGGGCAGCATGTGCTCGGGCAGGTGCCGGCGCAGGAATTCGCGCAGCCGGCCACCGTCCGGGAGCGTCTCGCCAGCGCTGGCCACGCAGTAGGCCATCAGCTGCTTGCCGCTGCCGCCGCTCTTCACCACCAGGGCACAATCGGCCACCGCCGGGTGACTGCAGAGCCGGCCCTCGATCTCGCCGGGCTCGACGCGGAAGCCACGAATCTTGATCTGACTGTCGATGCGGCCGAGGAACTCGATGACGCCATCGGCGCGCCAGCGGGCGAGATCGCCGGTCTTGTAGAGGCGATCCGCGGGGTCGTCGCTGAAGGGATGGGCGATGAAGCGCTCGGCCGTCAGCTCCGGGCGCTTGCGGTAGCGCCGCGCCAGACCATCGCCACCGACATGGAGCTCGCCGGCGACGCCGACCGGCACCGGTTGCAGCTGCTGGTCCAGGATGTAGGCGCTGGAGTTGTCCAGCGGCCGACCGATGGGGATGGCGGCGCCGAGCTCGCTGCCGGTGGTCATGAAGTAGAGGGTCGAGAACGTGGTGTTCTCGGTCGGCCCGTAGCCGTTGATCACGGTGATGCCGCCGACCCGGTCCAACAGCGCCTTAACGTGACGGGGCTGCAGGACGTCCCCGCCGGATAGCAGATGGCGGACGCCGCTCAAAGCTTCGAGTCGGTTCTCCACCATCTGGCCAAACAGGGCCGAGGTCAGCCAGCAGACGGTGACGCCGCTGTCGGCTATCCACTGCCCCAGCGGCTGCAGGTCCACGGTATCGGCGGGACAGATGGACAGCCGGGCACCGCGGCAGAGGGAAACCCAGATCTCGAAGGTGGAGGCATCAAAGGAGATGGGTGCAAACTGCAGCATCACGCTGTCGTCTGCGATGAAATCGAAGCTCCGCTGCCAGATGAGTCGGGTTATGGCGCGATGCCCTACCTCCACCCCTTTGGGCCGCCCGGTGGTACCGGAGGTGAAGATTACGTACGCGAGGTCGGCGGCATCCACCGCCAGCTCCAGATCGTGCTCGGCCAGGCCCTCGGCCTCGGCCAGCAGCCGCTGCAGCGCCAGCGCCGGACAGCCTAGGCCGGCCACATCCAGCGGGCAGCCGGCGTCGACCAGCGCCAGTCTGGCGTCGCTGTCCTCCAGCATGAGTCGCAGCCGCTCTTCGGGATAGGCCGGGTCCATGGGCACATAGGCGGCGCCGCATTTGAGCACCGCCAGCAGCCCGGCTATGGCCTGGGGCGAGCGCGACGCCAGCAGCGCGACCGTGGTCCCCGGCCCGACGCCGAGCTGGTGCAGGCGCCGCGCAGCCCGGTTCGCCGTGGCGTTCAGCGCGCCGTAGCTCACACTGCCAGCGGCCGACACCAGCGCGGTGGCCTCGGGCCTGCGCGCGGCCTGGGCCTCGAAAAGCTGGTGCACGCAGCGGTCGCGGGGATAGTCCTGCCGGGTATGGCCCCACTGCTCCAGGAGGCGTCGCTGCTCCGCCAGGGACAGCGCCGGGTAGCGGCTCAGCGGCTGCTCGGGATCGTCGATGCAGGTCTCGAGCAGGCGCTCGAAGGCCGCCGCCATGGACGCTACTCCATCGACGCGGTAGCGCTGGGGATCGAGCTTGAAGCGCAGCTGGAAGCCGTCCTCCTGCTCATAGACCTCCAGCACCAGGGCCAGCTCTCCGGCCTGCAGCGGTCCGGCCTGGGGCTCGATCGCCAGCACCTCGCGGTAGCGCTGCTGCAGTTGCGTCATGGCGTCGGCCTGGAGAAAGCTCTGATAGGCGTAGGCGACCTGGATGAGGGGCGTGTCCCGCTCCGGCCGCGGGATACGCAGCGCCCGCACCAGGGCCGGGAATGGGGTGTCGGCATGATCGAGCGCCTCGGCCACGGTGCGCTGCAGGCGCGCCAGCAGCTCGGCGAAGCTCATCGCCCCCAGATTGCGGCTGCGCACCGGGAGCATGTTGACGAAGTAGCCCACCACCTGCTCGAAGCGTGGCTCCGATCGGCCGGCGCTGGGCATGCCGACGATGATGTCGTCGCCGCCGCCGAGGCGAAACAGCAGGGTTTTGAGCACCGCCAGCAGCAGAGTGGCGCGGCTGACGCGCCGCTCCCGGGCGAGCTCCCGCAGCCGCTCGGCGAGCGGCCCGGTGAGGCGCAGCTCGCAGCTGGCCGCCTCGATCCCGCACTCGCCTCCATCGCTGCGCCGGGCCGGCAGCCGCAGCTGTGGTAAGGGTTGGCTCAGCTGCTGGCGCCAATAGGCCAGCTGGCGCCCGCCTTCCGGGCCGCCCAGCAGCGCCTGCTGCCAGCGCACGAAATCGCCGTAGTCGGCCGCCGGCGCTGGCAGCGCCGGAGATTCGCCGCGCCCATAGGCGGCATAGGCATCCAGCAGGGTGGTCATGAAGGGCGCCAGCGAGCTGCCGTCGAACAGCAGATGGTGAATGGTCACCAGCACCACCCCGCTGTCCTCGCGCTGCTGTACGAGATCCAGGCGCAGCAGCGGTCCGCCGTCCAGGGCAAAGGGCTCCCGCAGACAGGCCTCCAGCCGGGCCGGGAGCTCTGCCTCATCCGCCAGCCAGTGCTGGCGGAAGGGCGGCTCGGCAGCGGCCTCCACCAGGCAGGGTCCCGCCTCGGACTCCGCCACCGCCTGTGACAGCAGGGGATGGGCGCGGTAGACGAAGCGCCAGGCCCGGCGCAGCCGCTCGGCATCGAGTCCGGCGGCAATCCGGAAGCAGATGGGCGTGTTGTAGGCACTCATGGCCGGCTGCATCTTCTGCAGCAGCCAGAGGCCGCGCTGGCCCTCGGACAGCGGCTGGGGCGCAGAGGCCGGCGACAGCTGCGCCAGCGCCGCCTGCAGCCCGCGGGTGGAGATCCGGCCCTGCTCGTAGGCTTGTTTCAGTTCTTGTAACGTCATCGGCCGAGCCCTGTTGTTTCCGATTCCCCTGCGCCTTTCCTGGGCAGTCCCATGGCGTTGCAGCTGCGCGCCGGCTATCCCTGCTCCAGCAGCAGCCGTAGCTGCGCGGTAGTAGTCTTCCCCTTGGTGAGCCCTTCCAAGGCTGCCAGCACCCGCTCGTCGCGGTACTCGGCCAGGCCGGTGACGGTTGCCAGCGGCGGTTCTTCTCTCACTTCATCGTCGTCATCGGCTAGCTCGATCACATGAGCCGCCAGGCTGGCGATGGTGGGATGGTCGAGCAGATCCCGGGCGCCAACCCGCACGCCGAAGGTCTCACCGATGGCGCCCGCGAGTCGCAGGCCCAGCAGCGAGTCCAGGCCGTAGTCCTGAAAATGCTTGTGCGGCGCAAGGTCGGCCCGGCCCAGCTGCAGCTCGCGCGCCAGGAAGGCCTCGATGAAGCTCTCCGGCTCGGCGCTTGCCGGCACGGCTCGATGGGTCTGGGCGCCGGCGGATGCCGGCGGCAGCCAGCAGCGCTGGCGCGCGAAGGGATAGCCCGGCAGCGCCAGCCGCGGCCGGCGCCGGCCGCCATGGAGCCCACGCCAGTCAACCTCGGCCCCCGCCATCCATTGCCGGGCGAGCCGCTCCAGTGCCTCCCGCTCATACGGTGGCGCCATGTCCGGCACAGCGTCGGCGGCCGGCGGCTGCTGATTCAGATCCGCGTAGTAGAGACCCCGCTCGGGCGTCCCTGTCCCTGTGTCAAGAAACGCCTCCAGCCCCGCCAGCAGCTGCTCGCCGTTGTCCGTCACCACTGCCAGGCGCGTCTCCATGGCCTCGCGGCCAATCTGCAGGGTGTAAGCGAGGTCCGCCAGCGCTATGCGGGCCAGGCTCGGCCGGGCGCCTATCCAGGCCGCCATGCGCCGGACCAGCTCCAGCAGCTGCTCGGGGTTGCGGGCCGAGAACACCAGCAGCTGCGGCTCGCTCTCGGTTGCGACCGCAATCTCACGGACCTGGGGGTACTCCTGCAGGATCACGTGAGCATTGGCGCCGCCGGCACCGAAGGAGTTGATGGCAGCCCGCCGCGGCCGGCCCTCATCGGCGGGCCAGGGCGTCAGCTGCCGCTGGGGCACGAAGGGGGTCTCGCCGAAGTCGATGTCGGGATTGAGCCGCTGGCACAGCACGCCAGGCACCAGCTGCCGGTGCCGCAGCTGCAGCACCACCTTGGCGAGCTGGGACATCCCAGAGGCCGCCTCGGCGTGACCGATGTTGGATTTCACCGTGCCCAGGGCGCAGAAGCCGGTGTCGGCGGTGAATTCGCGGAAGGCCGCCACATGGGCTTTCAGCTCCAGGGCGTCGGCCAGGGGCGACCCGTTGGCGGCCGACTCGACGTAGCCGATGCTGCGCGGGTCGATGCCGGCCCGGCGGAAGTGCTGCGTCATCAGCTGCGCTTGTGCCTTGGGATTGGGCGCCGCATAGCCGGCGGAGCGGCCGTCGTGGTTGATGGCGGTGGACTTGATCACCGCCAGGATGGCATCGCCGTCGGCCTGGGCGCTGGCCAGGGGCTTGAGCAGCACGGCACCCACCGCCTCGGCGGGCATGTAGCCGTCACCGTCGCCGTAGCTGCGGGCATCGGCCCGGCTGGCGACCATCTCCGACAGACCGAGGCCGAGATACTTCTTGGGATGCAGTGAGAGATTGACGCCGCCGGCGATGGCCAGCCGGCACTCTCCCTGGTGCAAGCTCTCGCACGCCATGTGCAACGCCGTCAGCGACGAGGAGCAGGCGGTGTCGACGGCGACGCTGGGCCCGCGGGCATCGAGGAAATGGGACACCCGGTTGGCGATGGCATAGTAGGACGAAACCGCCACCGCCGACTCCAGCATGGGCTCGGATTCGACGCTGGGATACAGCTGATACATGGCGCCGACGAACACGCCGAGCTGCCCCTCGTAGTCCCGCGCCAGTGCCCGTGGGGTGACGCCGCCAGACTCCAGCAGAGTCCACACCGTCTCCAGGAACAGCCGCTCCTCGGGACTCATGAGGGCGGCGTCCCGGGGGGAGATGCGGAAGAACTGCGGGTCGAACAGGTCCACATCGGAGAGGAAGCCACCCCAGCGACAGCGGCCAGTGTCCCGGTGATCCCAGCGCTCGGCCGGAATCTCACGAATGCAGTCCCGGCCGCTCTTCAGGTTCTCCCAGAAGGTCTCCAGGTCGTCGGCCTCGGGGTAGCGGCCCGCCAGGCCGATGATGGCGATGTCGCCCTGCGCCCCCGCCGCGACCACCCGTAGGCCGGGGCGCAGCGCAGACCACGACGGTGCCGTCCGCGGAATAGCATCCGGGCCGGCCGGCGGCGCCAGGCTCTCCGGCAGAGCGCCGCCGTGATGCTGCTGCAGATGGCGCGCGAGGTCTGCCACGCTCTGGTGCTCGAACAGCAGGGTCTTGGGCAGAGCACCGAAGTCTTGCTCCAGGCGGGTGCTGAATCCCACCGCCATCACGGAGTTGAGCCCATAGCTGGCCAGCGGCAGCTGCGCGTCGATACGCTGGGGCGCCATCTTCAGCAATGGCGCCAGCAGTGTCTTGAGGTGCTGGCGCAGCGTCGCCTCGCTCGTGGCCGGCGTCATTCCCGCCGGCGACAGCTCGGCCCGAGGTCCTGCTCCAATGGCGGCATCAACGCGGGTATCGATCTGACTGGGCAGTGCCAGCCTGGCCCGCAGCTCGCCCGGATCGCCTGCCAGCACCAGGGTCTGCGGCCGCCCGCTGGCCAGGATGCCGTAAAGCAGGGCCAGCCCCTGCTGCCGTTCCAGCGGCAGCATGCCGGTGCGCCGCCGCAACTGCGCCTCGGTCTCGGAATCCAGCTGCATGCCGCCGTCGCGCCACAGGGGCCAGTTGATGGCGACGGAATGGCCGCGGCGAGCGCCTCGCTCGACCCGGGCGTTGCGCCAGCCGACGAAGCGGTCCATGAAGGCATTGGCCGCGGCATAATCCGCCTGCCCGAGATTGCCCAGCACCGCGGCCCCCGAGGAGAAGCAGACGAAGAAGTCCAGCGGCTGCTCGGCAGTGGCCCGGTCCAGGTTGCATACCCCGGCCACCTTGGGGGCAAACACCGCCAGCAGCGCCTGCTCGTCCTTGTGCAGCAGGAAGCTGTCGCGGATCACGCCGGCGCTATGGATGACTCCATGCAGCGGGCCCAGCTCCTTCTGAATTACCGCTACCAGCGTCCGGGTGGCGGCGGCATCGGCGATGTCGGCCTGACGGTAGCTCAGACGGCCGTCTTCTGCCATGGCCTGGCGCAGGGGCGCCAGCGGCTCCGCGGCGAGCGGCGAGCGGCCCACCGCCACCACCCGGGCCCGGGTGGTCTGCGCCAGGATCTCATGGGCGAGCAGCAGGCCGAGACCGCCCCCGCCCCCCGTGATCACATACAGCCCATCCTCGCGCCAGGGCATGGTGCCCGGGGAAGTCGCGGGCGGCACCTCCTCGAGCTGCGACAGCCGGCGCCTGTCCCCCTCCCAGACGCTCTCCACCGCCTCGGGATCGGCCGCCTCGCGGCGCAGGATCTCGGCCAAGCGCTCGCCGTTGGCGGCAAGCTCCGGGCTCACCGCGATCAGCTGAGCGACGAGCCCGGGATGCTCCAGGCGGACCGAGCGGATAATGCCCGCCAGGGCTGCCAGCCAGGGCCGCTCCGGGTCGTGGGGCACCACCACCTGGAACGGCACCCGCCCGCGGGAGGCCGCAGCCAACGCGGTCTTTAGCTCTGCCAGCAGCGCCAGACCGTGAGCCGTAAAGGCGGCGGCGGGATCCTCATCCCTGGCGGGCAGCATTGCGCAGCGGACCCTATCGAGGTGTGCCATCAAGGACGCCTGCACGCCCGCCGGCGGCTCCACCAGCACCACCACCCGGGGGCCGTATCCGGCTCCTGCCTCGGCCCGCGGCATGGCAGGCCTTTGCTCGCGCCAGCCCGGCACCAGCCACAGCACCGGCGCTGCCGCGGCAGCGCCGGTCGAGCGCAGCGCCAGCCCGTCCAGATGCAGGCAGACCCGGCCATCGTCGGCGCACAGATCGATGCTGCAGAGCCGCTCCGTCGGCGCCCCGTCCGCCTGGGGACGGGCAACCGCCCACAGGGGCCCGCGGCAGGGTGCGTAGTGCTCCAGACCTCGCAGCGAGAACGGCAGGGCCGCCTGCAGCCGGCCTGCCCGGGGATCCAACCCCAGCGCCGCCGCGGTCTGCAGCGCCGCATCCAGCAACCCCGGATGCAAGCCCAATGCCTCCTCGACGTCCGCCGGCGGGACGATGCGCGCCAGCGCCAGGTCTTGGCCGAAGCGCACCTCCTGCACCAGGCGGAACGTGGGGCCATACTCCAGCCCTGCCTGGCGAAACACCCGGTACCAGGCCTCAGGATCCAGGCTGCCGACGCTGCACCCCTGCCATAGCGCCTCCAGGTCCAGCTGCGGCGTCGCCCCCACAGGCTCCAGGGTCGCCCGTCCCCGGCACAGGCAATCCGCCTCCTCGGGGCCGCCTCCAGATGGCAGGGCATTCACCCGGAAATGCACCTCGGACCCGGCGGCGGGCTGCAGATCGATCTCCAGGCTGCGCGCTCCTGCGCCCACCGAGAACGGCTGCAGCCAGTGGACGTCGCGCAGGCTCACCGTCTCTGCATCCGCCGCCCCGGCGACGGCCGCCCGTGCCATCTCCAGATAGGCCGCGGCAGGCAGCACGGGCACCCCCGCCAGACGATGATCGGCGAGCCAGGGCTCCCGAGCGTCGAACCGGGAGCGGTAGCGCTGGGAGGCGAAATCCGAGACATTGGCATGCAGCAGCGGGTGCAGCAGTCCCGGCCCGGCGCGGCGCAGCCGACCCGGCGCCCAGTGGCGCTCCAGCACGAAGGGATAGCCCGGCAGGCCGATGCGGCCGGGCACCCCGTCCCGATACAGCCGGCGCCAGTCCACGTCCAGTCCCTGGGTCCAGAGCTGCAGCAGCTTCTCAAGGCGGCCAGCCTCGATGAGGGCATCGAGCGAATGACTGAAGGCCTGCTCCTGGCGGATGGCATCGACCAGCTCCTGGTGCAGCTGCACTTCCCCGCGCAGCACGGCCCGGTCGTCGCCGTCGAGGAAGGCCTGCAGGCGCTGCCGCAAGACCGCCAGGCTGTCCGCCTGCAGGCCCAGGCGCGATTCCATGGGCTCCCGTCCCAGCAGCAGGCTGTAGGCGATGCGAGGCAGATCCTGCTCCCGGTAGTCGCCGCGCTGCAGCGCCTGCAGCAGGCCTCGCACCCGGTCGCGCAAGGCCGTCTCGGTGTGCGCTGAGAGCACGATCGGCACCGGCCGCGGCTGGTGCTGTGGCTCGGCCTGCGGATGCTCCTCGATGATCAGGTGGGCGTTGGCGCCGCCGGCCCCGAAGGAGGACACCCCGGCCAGCCGCGGTCCACCATCGACCTGCCAGTCCTCCAGCCGGCGCTGGACGCTGAAAGGCGTGGCCGCGAAATCGATGTGCGGGCTCAGGGTCTCGGCATGCAGGGACGGCACCAGCTGACCGTGGCGCATCTGCAGCAGCACCTTGGTGAGTCCGGCGATGCCCGCCGCGCTCTCGCAGTGGCCGATGTTGGACTTCACCGAGCCGATGGCGCAGTAGCCGCGGTCCTCGGTGTGCTCGGCATAGGCCCGGGCGAGGCTGGCGATCTCGATGGGATCACCCAGGGCGGTTCCGGTGCCGTGGGCCTCCAGGTAGCTGATGCGGCGGGCATCGACCCCGGCGCGCCGCAGGGCCTGAGCGATGACCTGAGCCTGAGCATCGGGGTTGGGCACGGTGTAGCCGTTGGTCCGGCCGCCGTGGTTGACGGCGCTGGCGCGAATCACCCCGTGAATGTGGTCCCGGTCGGCAAGGGCCTGGTGCAGGGGCTTCAGCAGCACGGCGCCGACCCCCTCCCCGGGCACGTAGCCGTCGCCGCCGCTGCCGAAGCTGCGGCAGCGTCCGTCGCTGGCGGCGAAGCGGGCCTGGCCCAGGGTCAGATACTTGTTGGGATGCAGCGAGACGTTGACCCCGCCGGCCAGAGCCATGGCGCACTCGCCCCGTCGCAGGGACTCGCAGGCCAGGTGGATGGCGGTCAGGGACGACGAGCACATGGTATCGACGGCCAGCGAGGGGCCGTGCAGGTCGTAGAAGTAGGACACCCGGTTGGCGACGGAGGCAGCATTGCCGGACAGCGCCATGGGATTGCCGAGTGCGGTCTCCTGGGCGCCGTAGAGCTGATATTCCTCATACATGACGCCGACGAACACCCCCACCTGGGAGCCCAGCGCGCGGCGCTCGGCGTAGCCGGCATCTTCCAGGGTGTGCTGGGCGCACATCAGGAACAGCCGCTCCTGGGGGTCCATGATCTCCGCCTCTCCCGGCGAGATGTTGAAGAACAGGGCGTCGAAGCCGTCGACCCGCTCGAGGAAGCCGCCCCACTTGGCGTAGGTCGTGCCCGGCGCTTGACCGCTCGGGTCGTAGAACGGCCCGTGATCCCAGCGCGAGGGGGGAATCTCGCTGATGCAGTCGCGACCGCTCTTCAGGTTCTCCCAAAAGGCTGCCAGGTCCTCGGCCCGTGGATACTGACCCGCCAGGCCGATGATGGCGATGGCGTCGTCCGATGCCGCCAGCGGTGCCGACGCGGTGCCGGAGGCCCGCGGCAAGCGCTCGACCGGAGCCGAGACCTGCCCGGCATCGGCCCGCGACGCCTCACCCAACAGCTTGGCCAGGGCGTCTCCATGACTGCTCAGGAAGTGCTCGCTGAGCGCATCGATGCTGCGATGCTCGAAGAACAGGGTCTTGGGCAGCGGCCCGAAGTGCCGCTCCAGGGTCTCGGTCATCTGCATCGCCATCAGCGAATCGATGCCGTATTTCTGCAGGGGTGCGGCGGCATCGATGCGCTGCGGTGCCAGCTTGATCACCTCCGCCAGCAGGCTCTTGAAATAGTGCACGGCGCGGTCGCGGAAGCCCGCGGCGGCGGGCCGCTCCAGGCTGACGACCGGCGTCGGCTCGGCCGCTGCCGTGACGGCGCGGAGCAGCAGACCTTCCATGACCGCGCACGGCCGGCCGTCGGCCCGCAGCAGCTCGATGTCCAAGCGCAAGGCGCCCCGAATCGCCAGCTCCCCGGCATCGCCCCGCACCAGCACCCAGGCGGCCTCGCGCAGACTGCCGTGCCATTCCAGCCGGTCGAGGGCGAAGGGCCAGAGCGGCCCACCGCCGGCGTCATCGCCGGCCAGTCCGATCGCGGCCTGCAGGGCGCTGTCCAACAGTCCAGGGGACAGCAGCATGGCGGCCTCGTCGCCCTCCGCCGGCGGCGGGGTCACGGCTGCCAGCACTAGACCCTCACCGCGCCACAAGGATTCGAGGCGGCGGTGGCTGGGACCATAGGCGATACCCATTGCCGCAAACTTTCGGTAGCAGGCATCGGCGTCCAGCGGCGCCACACAGCCGGCCCGCAGCCCGTCGATGTCGCGGACCGTCGCGGCCGGTTCCGGCCCGCCCGGCAGCAGTCGACCCCGGGCCGCCAGCCGGCCTTCGCCGTCGCGTATCTCATAGCCGATCCCATCGTCACCGGGCATCAGCTCCACGCGCAGCTCGGCGCCATTCGAAGCCTGGACCGCCTGCAGCCAGACCGCATCGACGATGGCGCCCACCTCGCACAGTGCGGACAGCTGCGCCGCCGCACGCGCCATCTCCAGGCAGGCACCGGCGGGCAGCACCGAAACCCCACCGATGCGGTGGTCGCGCAGGAGCGCCTCACGGCCGTCGAAGCACGCGGCGAACCGGGGCGCCGCGCCCTCCAGCCGTCGCTGGGCCAGCGGATGCAGACGATCGACATCATGCGGCTGCGGGCCCGGGCGCTTGGGCCCGGCAATCCAGAAGCGCTCGCGGGCGAACGGGTAGCCCGGCAGGCCGATGCGAACGATTCGCGCCTCCCCGTGGAGTTGCCGCCAGTCTACCGCCCCGCCGGACACCCAAAAGCTCAGCAGCGGACCGGCTTCGCCGTGCTTCTGCCACAGCTGCAGGGCCGTCGCCCCGTCGCCCTCGGGGCGTTTCGCCATGCCGCGGCGCATGTCCGCGGGGAGCGCCGCGCCGCTACGCGCCAGTCGCAAGTTGGCGGCCAGAGTATCCAGGGAGTCGGCCACCAAGCCCAGGCGGGCCTCCATGTGCTCGCGCCCCAGCTGCAGGGTATAGGCAATGCGGCGCAGATCGCCGGCGCCGTACTCGCCCGACTCGATGGCCCCGAGCAGCCCACCAATGCGCTCGTCCAGACGTTGATCATCCCTCGCCGACAGCAAGATCGGCTGGGCCGCGGGAGTGGCCACAGCAATGTCCGCCGGAGCCGGATACTCCTCGATGATCACATGGCCGTTGGCGCCGCCGGCGCCGAAGGACGACACCCCGGCCAGCCGCGGCACCGACGTGCCGTCGGCGGCCCGGGACCGCGGCCACTCACCCAGGCTGCGCTGCAGCACGAAGGGCGAATGGGTGAAGTCGATCTCCTGATTCGGGGTCTCGCAGTGCAGGCTGGGCGCCAGCTGGCCGTGGCGCAGCTGCATCAGCACCTTGGTGACGCCGGCCACTCCGGCTGCGCCCTCGGTGTGGCCGATGTTCGATTTCACCGAGCCGATGGCGCAGAAGCCCTGGTCGCTGGTGTGCTCGGCAAAGGCCCGCCGCAGCCCGGCAATCTCGATGGGATCGCCCAGGGCGGTGCCGGTGCCGTGGGCCTCGATGTACCCGAGAGAGCGCGGGTGCACTGCGGCCCGGCGCAGGGCATCGCGCACCAGCGCGGCCTGGGCCAAGGGATTCGGCACGGTGTAGCCGTTGGTCCGGCCGCCGGCATTGACGGCGCTGCCGCGGATGACGCCATAGATGTGGTCGCCGTCGGCCTCGGCCCGGGCCAGTGATTTGAGCACCAGCACGCCGAGACCCTCACCATCGACGAAGCCGTCGGCGTCGCTGCCGAAGGCGCGGCATTCGGGACCGGCCGAGAGCATCTTCATGGCCGCAAGCTTCTGGTAGTGCACCGGGTCGACGACCAGATTGACGCCGCCGGCCAGAGCGCAGCCGCAGGAGCCGGCCAGCAGGCTCTCGCAGGCCAGGTGGATGGCGGTGAGCGAGGACGAGCAGGCGCTGTCGACCGCCATGCTGGGGCCGAGCAGATCGAAGCAGTAGGAGACCCGGTTGGCGATGGACCAGTAGCTGGAGCTGGTCGGGTAGTTGGCATTCATGACGCCGACGTAGACCCCGACCCGGCGCTCGGCGTCCAGATCCCCCGGCGTGTAGCCGGCATCCTCGATGGCGGCATAGGCGGACTGCAGGAACAGCCGCTCCTGGGGATCCATGCGCTCGGCCTCCCGCGGCGCAATCTGGAAGAAAAGCGGATCGAACTCGTCGATGCCGTCGAGGAAGCCGCCCCAGCGGGTGTAGATGCCTCCCTCCAGGCCCTTGCGGGGGTCGTGGTAGTCGCGCCAATCCCAGCGCGTGGCGGGGATCTCGCTGATGCAGCTGCGGCCGGCGGCGATGTTGCGCCAGAAGCTCTGCACGTCCGGCGCCATGGGATAGCGGCCGGCGACGCCGATGATGGCAACGCCCATGCCATGGTCCCGCGGCGCTGGACTGGCCTCTGTCGCGACCACCGTCGGCATGGCGATTCGCGCGGCGGCTGCCGCCGGGCACGCCACTTCGGCGCCGATGAAGCGCTGCATCGCCGCCGGCTGTGCGGCGAGCAGCTGCGCCGCCAGCTCGGCGATGGTGCGGTGCTCGAAGAACAGGGTGCTGGTGACACCGGGCACCTGCTTGGCCAGGGCACTCGTGAGCTGGACGATGAGGATAGAGTCTATGCCATAGGCTTCCAGCGGCCGATTGACCTCCAGCTCCTCTACCGGGATGCGCAGGGTGCCGCCGATCAGCGCCTGCAACGCCGCCTCGGCACGCCCCTGGAGGTCGTCGTCGGCCACGGCCGCTGCCTGCGGCGCAGGGGCCGGCGTGACGGCCACCCGCGGTGCTGCCGGCCGCTCCCGTACCAGGCCGTCGCTGTAGCCGAGGATGAGCTGCTGGCCCAGCACATGGGCCGCCTGCGCCGGCCAGCTGAGGCTGTGGAAGCCCTCGTCCTCCAGCACCTTGCGCCAGGCCTCCATGCTCAGCGCGGGCGAGCCGGGGATGCGCACTGCCGCGTCCCGGTACAGCCACCAGCCCTCCAGCAGACCGAAGGTGAGATGGGCAAAGAGGGTGTTGCAGCTCATCTCCTGCAGCAGCACCGCCCCACCCGTCTTGAGCAGGGCCTTCAGATTGCCCAGGGTGGCGCGCATGTCCCGGGTGGCGTGCAGCACATTTGCCGCCAGCACCAGATCGAAGCTGCCGCAGGCCAGACCCTGCACCTCGGGCGGGCGCTCTATGTCGAGCAGGGCGTAGCTCAGGAACGCATGGTCACCGCCGTACTCGCGCTCGGCGTGGGTCAGAAAGGCGGCGGAGATGTCGGTGTAGCAGTATTCCTCGACGGCGGCGGCCAGCGGCCGCAGCTGGCGCAGAATCTTGGCACTGGTACCGCCGGTGCCCGCGCCCACCTCGAGGATGCGCAGGCGGCACTCTGGTGCCTGCCCCAGCCGCGCGTGCAGGTAGTGCAGCACCAGCTGCGCCATCCCCTCGCCGTAGTAATCCGCCACCGGGTTGTCCCGGTAGATGCCCTCCACCAGAGCCGTGGAGCCCTCGGGGAACAGCACGTCGGTGGCCTTCCGGCGACCGGCCAGGATATCCGGCAATGCCTCCAGGGCCGCCTCGGTCAGAAGAATCTGAGCCCGGCTGGCCGGCTGCTGCAGCCACGCCTGACGGTAGGCGCGCCACTCGGCCCAGGCCTCCTGCAGCGAGCCCTGCGGCGCGCTCAGCCCAGCCTGCTGCAGGCGCACGCGGCTGGCCGCGAGCCAGCGCCGGTAAGCCGGCGGCTCCCCCTCACCCGGTGCCAGCAGACCCAGGGACTGCAGCTGCAGGGCCAGCAACCGCAGCAGGTGCGACTCCAGCGCCTGCTGCTCGGCGGCCGATGGGGGCTGGGCCGCTGGCGGTGGCGAGGCGATGCTCGGCAGCGGCGCCGGCACCCCCTCTATGGCTTGCGCAGACGGGTGCAGAATGCCTTCGGCCAGCACCTCGTCGAGCAGGACGGTGCTGGTCGCCTTGAGGAACGCCAGACGCGCCAGCGGTGCGCTCCACAGCTCACCCAGCGCCGGTGCCGCGTCCGCCGGCTCGATGGAGCTCAGCCCGACCCGGGCCATACGCCCGCGGTAGTCCTCCCCGGCGACCACCCCGACGCTGCCCCAATAGCCCCAATGCATCACCTTGACCGGACAGTCCAGGTCCAGTGCCAGATTGGCGGCGAGCGCATCCTTGTAGGCACAGCCAGCGGCATAGCTGGACTGGCCGGGCATTGTCAGGAAGGACTGAATGGAGGAGAAGAACAGCATGAAATCCAGGGCCTTGCCGGAAAACGCCTCGGCCAGGTTGGCGCTGGCATCCACCTTCGGCCGCAGGGCGGCGCGGAACCCCTCATCCTCCGTCCTCGCCAGGCTCTGATCCAGCAGCACGATGGCGGCATGGATAACCCCGTTGATGGGTCCGTGGCGCGTCTCGATGTCGGCCACCGCCTGGCGCAGGGCAGCGCCATCGGCGGCGTCGGCGGCGATGTACTCGGGTCTCGGGCCCAGCGCCCCGATACGGGCGATCTTGGCCTGGATGTCGGCATCCAAGGGCCGCCGTCCCAGCCAGATCAGCTGCGACCGGAAGTCGCGGATCAGCTGCTCACTCCAGACCTCGCCGACCCCGCCGGCGCCGCCGATGACTAGATAGACGCCTCCCTGCCGATACGGCGGATCGACGCTGGCCGCCGGCTGATAGGGCAGCAGGCGCTGGCGATACCATTCGCCGCCGCGGTAGGCCAACGACTGCGGGCCGGCCGCCGGCAGCGTATCGAGTGGCGGGCTGTCGTCGCCGTCCGGCTCCAGATCCAGCAGCCGCAGCTGCCAGTCCGGATACTCCTTGGCCATGGAGCCGGCCAGGCCGTGAATCGCGGCCCGGGCCGGGTCGGCCCGCTCGCCCCGGCGCACCGGCAGAGCGTGGCGGGTGATCACGGTCCAGGCCAGCGGGCGCTCACCGTAGCCCAGCTGCAGCAGGGCATGGACCAGGCGCAGCAGCTGCAGCACCGGCTCCTGGCGCTCGCCTTCGGCGGACGCGAAATAAAGGATCTTAGCGAGCGGCGGCAGCTCGGAGAGCCGCTGCGCCAGCTCCACCGCGCTCGCCGCGCCGATGCCCAGGCGATGGCCAGCCATCCGAGCCTGCAGCGACGATGGCACTCCCACCAGCAGGCTCTGCCCGCTGGCGGCAGGCTCGCTCACAGCAGGCTGGAAGGCCTCCCAGAGGGGCGCGAAATAGCGGCTCTCGCTCGCGCCGGCGTGCCGGGTCGCCAGACCACGCAGGCGCAGGCAGCGGCGCCCGGCCTCGTCCAGCAGGTCGATATCGAGCTCCCCGCCCCCGGTCAGGCGGGTCCAGGCCCAGGCCCGCGGCGGCAGGGGCCGCAGCAGGCGCAGCTCGCGCAGGCCGAAGGGCATCGGCGGACCGCCTGTGACCGCGCCATGGGCCAGCAGCATCGGGATGGCGGCCTGGGTGGCCGCATCTAGCAAGCCGGGATGCAGCGTGTACTCGGCGGTGATTTCAACCTCGCTCGCCGGCAACTGCAGCTGTGCCAGGGTCTCGCCGTTGCCACGCCAGAGGCTGTGGATGCCGCGGTGGGAAGGCCCGTAGTCCAGACCCAGCTCCGCAAGCTGCGCATAGAGCCGGTCGCCGCCCAGCGCCGCACCAGAACAGCGGTTGCGGATTGCTGCCAGGTCGACGATTGCGATGTCCTCGGCCGGGGTACCCAGGCGCAGGGTCCCCTGGCTCGCCGGGGCTACCTCGGCCCCGTCCACGGCGATGACATAGTCCAGCGTCGAGGCCTCGGCCCCCCCGGTCAGCCGCAGCTGCAGGCGCAGCGGAGCCTGCTCCAGCACCAGCGGCCGCAGCCAGGCGACGCTGTCGATGCCCATCACCCTGGCACCGTCCCGGGCGTGACCGGCCGCAGCCAGGGCCATCTCCAGGTGGGCGGCGGCGGGCAGCAGCCGACGTCCCGTCACCCGGTGGTCCGCCAGGCACGGCTCCTCGCCGCTCAGCTCGGTGGTATAGCGCTGGACACCGGCGGCGGGATCCGTGTCAGAGCGGGCATGCAGCAGGGGATGCAGCCGGCGGCTGCCGGCAGGAAGAGACTCGCGGATGTCCGGCCAGTAGCGGCGGTGGGCGAAGGGATAGGTAGGCAGGCTCATGCGCCAGGGGCACCGCTCGCCGTACAGGGCCTCGAAGTCGAAATCCAGCCCCCTCACCCACAGCTCCAGCAGCTGCTCCAGCTTGCCCTTTTCCTCCCAGCGACGCAGGGCACTCTGGATGTCCTCGTCCGCGGTCATGCGTGCGAGCTCGTCGCCCGCCACCGCCTTGCCCTGCAGCAGCCCCGGCACCTGGG
>CAYQDX010000042.1:0-18421 GCA_964416345.1 uncultured Ectothiorhodospiraceae bacterium | reverse complement strand
ATGAACAGCTTCTCGCCGGCGCGGTGAAGCTGGCGCATGCTGCGTTTCTGGCGCTTGCGCCAGCGCTGATAATGAAAGCAGAACTGGCTGTAGCGATAGGCCTGGTCCCCATGGGCCGCCGAATACTCCGACCACAGCAGCTGCAGGGTTACCCCTTTGCGCTTGAGCTCCTGATGGATCGCCGCGAAGTCCGGCTCGACATAGCGCCCCGAGCGCTTCTTGTCGGCAAACAGCCCGCTCTGCAGCTGCCCCTCATCCATGCCCTCGGGCAGCGGCCAGCCAATCCCCTGGGCCTTCGCCAGGCTGAGGTACTTGCTGACCACCCCCTTGGACAGCCCGCAGGCGAGGGCGATTTGCGAATAGGCGAGCTTGGCCTCGTGATGGAGGCGCAGCACCTCTTTGATCTGTTGCATTGGAATCCTCTTCGTCGGCATAGACACCCCCACAAAAGGCGGTGGCATATGCCATACCGGTTAGAAGAATTCCAGCGCAATTCGCGTGCGATTCCGCCAGCGTGAACGCCGATTCCGGCAACGTGAACAGCGATTCCGCAAACCGCCCGAAATCGTTCACGTTGAAACGGAATGACCGTTCACGTTCCCCCGGAATCCGCGTTCACGATAAAACGGAAAGAGCGTTCACGATGGCGCGGAATACGCACAAGGCGCATGAACGCAAGTAGAAAGGGTTGGCGCGTTGCATGTTTACCGAACAGACTGCTGCAATAGCTTGATCTTCAAGGGGCATCTGTGAATTTCCGCTACCGCGTCAGACAACAGGTTACCTTCTGTAACCTGTTGATTTAGCTATTTCTTCCGTCTCCCATTAGTCCATACTCTATCAGTTTCCCCGTCAGTTTTCGGCTGAAAACTGGATTTTCGGGTGCTCGGAGGCGGTTTTTCTACGCGAAACTGTTATAGTAAGGAGCAAGTGGCAGATCTAAGTCCGTACTGTGACAGAGCGAGCTATGGCCCAGTCTCGATCCGTGCAGACCTTGCGTGATTTGTTTGCCTCGCAGACGATGGTGGATCTGCCCCGCATCCAAGCGGCACTGGGTGGCGCCTCGTCAATGACCGCCTTCCGTTACCTGCGACAGATACCCTACCGGCGCAGCTACAATCACAACGGTCGTTACTATTGTCTGCATGAGCCTTCGCGGTATGACCGGCTTGGGTTATGGAGTGTGGGCGATGTTCATTTCTCAGTGGACGGCAGCCTGGCGAAGACGGTTCGGCGTCTGGTTCACGAGATGGAGGCTGGGGCCACTCACCGGGAGCTGCAGGAGCGGGTCCGGGTACGGGCCCATAACACGCTGCTGACGCTGCTGCGCCGCGGTGAGATTGAGCGCGAGCGCCTGGCACAACTGTACGTATATCTGCATCCGGACGCGGATATCCGCAAGGCGCAGCTTCAGCGTCGAGAAGCATTGCTCAGCGCCGAGGAAACGACACGGCTCGCAGCCCGGGTTCCCGACGAGACCGTCATCCAGGTCCTGTTGACACTCTTGCATCATCCCGGGGCCAAAGCGGCGGAGGTGGTGCGTTATCTGCGGGGACACTCGCCACCGGTTGCGATGGAACAGGTCGAAACGGTCTTTGCTCGGTATGACTTGGCGTCTATCGGCAAAAAAAAGGGCAGCTCGAAATCCTGAGTCGGCTGCGAGGACACACCCAACAAGCGGGCTGGTCGGCGGCGGAAGTGGCACGAGCCACGAGCGACGCGGGGGACGTCCCGGGTATCGCGTTTGCCACCGAGGCCGAGCGCTGCCCGGTCTGCAAAGCGGCGCTGAAGGTCCACAAGAGCCGCTCGCGGCAGGTGATCACCCTGGCGGCCGGATCTTTCCGGGCCATCGAGACGTTCAAGCAATGCGGCGAGGATTCTACGCATCCGGTCATCGGCTCCGACGCACTGGACCGGCCGGTCTTGCCACGCCAGCGCTATGGCTATGATCTGATCGCCCACGTGGGATGTGCCCGCTACCTGGAGAACAAGCAACGCGAGGAGATCCAAGCCGAGCTGTCCCGGCAACGGGGTATTGCGCTGTCCACCGGCAGCCTCTCTGCTCTCTGCGATCGGTTTCTCACCTACCTGGAGGCATTGCACTTGGCGCGTGCGTCGCAACTCCGTGCCGCCCTCGGGGAAGGTTATCCGCTGCACATCGACGCCACCTGCGAGCACGGCAAGGGTGGGCTTTTCGTGTGCATGGACGGTTGGCGCGGCTGGGTGTTGGTGGCCGGTCGCATTCCCTCGGAGCATGAGGATCATTTGCGCCCGCTGGTCGAGAAGACGACCTGGCTGTTCGGCGATCCCATCGCCACCGTCCGCGACATGGGCAAGGGTGGCGCCAACGCGGTTGCCCCCTTGCGCGAGAAGGGCGTCGTCGATCTGATCTGCCACTATCATTTCCTCGCGGCGGTGGGAAAGAAGCTCTTTGAACAGCCCTATGGACTACTGCGTAAGCTGTTGAAGTCCAGTAAAGTACGGACCGATCTGCGGGCGCTGCTGCGGGATCTGCGCACCTAGTCCACCACAAGCCCCCACGCGGGGCGGTTCGGCAAGGGCGTGCTACGCGAGGAGCTGTTGGCCCTGGTGTTGTGGATCCTCGAGGGCGATGGCACCAAGGACCTGCTCTATCCGTTTGCCCTGGTGCACTTGGAGTTCTTCCAGCGTTGCAGACAGGCGCTGCAACGTGCCCAAGGCTGGGTGCAGGGAGCACGGACGCTGCCCGAGCGACGCGCTATCGATTACCTTGCCACCCTCGTTCGCCGTTTCGATCAGGACAACCGCTTCACCACCGCCGTCACCCGGCTGGAGGATGGCTGGCAGGCCTTCTGCGAGCTGCGAGAGGTGCTGCAACTGTCCAACGCCGAATTGCCTCGGGCCGATGTGCGTGCACACCAGAAAGAGCTTGCGCCCCTGGAGGCGCGCCGGCTGCGTGAGATCGAGGCAGCGCTGCGTGAGTACCGCGCGGAGCTTGACGAGCGGATCGCATCCTCGAAGCGCGCCGACTCGCCATCGACATCACCCAGCACCGTCATCGTAAACTATCTCGATCGTTACCGGGAGCGCCTGTTCGGCCACCCGACCCGGCGCGACGAGGAGGGAAAGATTGTGGCCATCGTCGAGCGCACCAACAATGTGCCTGAGCACTTCTTCGGCCACGAGAAACAGCATCTGCGCCGCCGACTGGGGCGAGCCAATCTGGGACGTGATCTGGAGGACCAGCCCGCCCAGGCCGCTCTGGCTGCAAACCTGCGCCACCCCGATTACGTGCGTGTGCTCTGCGGCTCCCTGGATCACCTTCCAACCGCCTTCGCCGAACTCGACGAGCAAGCGCTCGCACAGGCCACTCGCTTGTCCAGAAGCAATCGCGACTCCAAGCTGCAGCATCGTATCCGGGCGCTGCTCAAGGATGAAAAAACGGTTGATTCAGGGACTGACAGCCAGGAATCCAACCGTTGTCTGACGCGGTAGAATTTCCGCGACCTTTCGAGACCCTGGTCTGTATGGCACGTTAATACAAACGATGCCGAAACAGCCCGGTGGTGGCGCTCAGGGTCACCGCGGCTATCACCGCCATCGGCCAGAGCTGATTGACCAGGAGTGCCACGGGCGTGCCCTCGAGAAACACACTCCTCAGCAGGACCACGAAGTAGCGTAGCAGGTCGGCGTAGGTCAGAACCTGCCCGGCCTGCGGCATAATGGCGATGGGGGTGGCGAATTCCGGCATGTTCATGGCTCGAGCTCGATCGGCGATTGCCTGCGCCGGTCGACCTTGAGGGTGAACAGGTCCGGGCGGGCGTAGTGCCGGGCGACGTCGAAGGTACGACGGGCGTCGGCGGCGCGTGCCGGGTCGACATCGGCATAGAGCATGCTCTGTTGCCGATGCAATGGGCCGGCCACATAAAGAGCGCCTGCATGGGGCGGTAGCTGCGCTCGTCGCGGACGCTGGGCTCGAGCCGATCCAGCTCGTCGTAGACCTGCTCCAGCTGGGCGGTGTCCGTGGCCTGGAAGTAGCGCTCGCCGGTCTCCTGGGCGATGGCCTCTAGGGTGGCAGGATCCAGGTCCGAGCCCTGCTGCATCAGCATGCCGAAGGGGCTGCGCACGCCGACCTGCCCGCCGCCGATGCCGATGGTGTAGATCCGCACCTTGGCCCGGGCGGCCAGCTTGGCGGCATCCAGGGGGGCGATGTTGCCGGCGGTGTTGGCGCCGTCGGTGAGCAGGATCAGCACCCGGTTGTCATCGGGCTGCTGCGCGAGACGTTTTACGGCCAGCGCGATGGCGTCTCCGATAGCGGTCTCGCGCCCGGCCAGGCCGATCACCGATTCGTCCAGCATGGTGCGCACCGTGTCGCGATCATAGGTCAGGGGGGTCTGCAGGTAGGCGCGGCTGCCGAACAGGATGAGACCCAGGCGGTCGCCCTGACGCCGCTCGATGAAGCGCCCGGCCACCGCCTTGACGACATCCAGGCGGTTGGCGGGGCGATTTCGCAGCCGATAGTCCTCCTGCTGCATGGAGCCGGAGACGTCCACCGCGAGCATCAGGTCGCGCCCGGCGACCGGCAGGCTCACCGGCTCTCCCAGCCAATGGGGACGGGCGGCGGCCAGCACCAGCAGGGCCCAGGCGAGCCACGCCAGGGCGAGGCGCAGGCGTCCGGAGCCACCGCGGTGGCCGGCCTCCTGGCTCGCCAGCTCGGCGTAGAAGGGCAGTCTCAGGGCCCGTCCCAGGCGCGGGCGTGCCGGGGGCAGCCAACGCGCCAGCAGGGGCGGTGGCAGGGCCGCCAGGGCCCAGGGCCAGTCCAGGATGATCATGTTCGTTGCTCCCGATTTCTCTGTATCCATTTCTCGACCAGATCGGATATCTCGTCGGCCGGCAGCTCCGCGGGGGAACGGTACGGTGCCTCGGCCAGCAGGCGGCCGGGATGGGCGCTGAAGCGCCCGTCGCCGCCGTGGGCGTCGAGAAACTCCAGCCAGGCGGCGCCGGTCAGCCCCGCCACCCGCCTGCGCGGGAAACGCACCAGGGCGAAGCGGCGCAGAAGACGCGACAAGCCCCGCACAAAGTCGCCGGGGTTGCCCTGGGTCTTGAGGTCCGCGCGCAGCCGGGCCAGCTCGTCGAGGGCCAGGCGGGCGGCGGCGCGGCGCCGGCGGCGGCGCACGAGGTACAGGGTCAAGGCGATGACCAGGACCAACAGCAGCCCTGCCAGCAGCCACCAGCCCGGGGCCGGGGGCCACCAGGTGACGGCATCGGGCAGGTGATAACCACGCAGGCCCGCCAGGGGATCCGGGGTTGCAGGTGTGGGGCTCATCGGATCCCTCCCGCCCGCAGGCGCCGAGGTCGCAACCCAGCGCTCAGGCTTTCCCCCACCGGCTGGTGGGTGCCCAGGGCAATGAGGTGAGCCCGGTGGTGCAGGCTGAGCTCTTCGAGCAGGGAGACCCGATCCGAAAAGCGCTGGTACCAAGCCGTGCGCTGGGCCTCGGCCGCGGTATCCACCAGGCCGCGCCAGCGCCCGTCGGTGACGGCATAACGCCCCGGCGGCGGCGGAGTGGCCTCCAGACGATCGTAGATCTGCACCAGCACCAGCTCGTTGCCCGCGGTGAGGCGCGCTAGCCAAGCCCCGTCCTCCCGCGTCAGCCCGGTGAAGTCGCTGAGCAGGAATACCAGGCTTCCCGGGCGGACCAGGTGGACCAAGTGCCGCGCCGCGGCGGACAGCGACGGGTGACCGCCGTCCTCCCCGGGCAGCGGGTCCTCGGACAGGGCCTTGAGCAGGGGCAACAGGCCGCGGGTACGGGCCGCGGGACGGCGCTCGAAGTGGCGGCTCTCGTCGAACACCAGGCCGCCCACCCGGTCGCCCCGGTCGGCGGCGGCCCAGGCCAGCAGCGCGGCGGCGCGGGCGGCGATCACCGACTTGAAGGCGACCCGGGTGCCGAAGCGCATGGCCGGGCCTATGTCCACCAGCAGCCACACCGGCCGCTCGCGCTCCTCGCGGAAGAGCTTGACGTGCGGCCGCGTGGTGCGGGCGGTAACCCGCCAGTCCATGTTGCGCGGATCATCCCCCGGCTGATAGATGCGCGACTCGTCGAACTCCATGCCGCCCCCGCGAAAGCGCGACAGGTGACCGCCGCTGCGGGTGGCCAGCACCTTGCCGCGGGGCGCGATGTCCAGGTGCTTGGCCTCTGCGCGCAGGGCGATCAGGCCGGCCAGGTCGATGTCGGCCCCATTCGTTGCGGACTGCTGTGCGAGTGAGCTCATCGGAAGGCCCCTAGGGCACGGGAACGCGCGCCAGCAGCTCTTCCACGAAGCCCTGGGCCGTGCGCCCCTCCGCCTCTGCCTCGTAGGACAACAGCACCCGGTGGCGCATCACATCCGGTGCCACCGCCTGGATGTCCTCCGGGGAGACGTAGTCGCGCCCAGCCAGCCAGGCGCGAGCGCGGGCGCAACGGTCCAGGGCCAGGGTCGCCCGGGGGCTGGCGCCGAAGCGCAGCCAATCCGTCAGCTCCTGGCCATACCGGGCGGGAGCGCGGCTGGCGAGAACCAGGTGGACCAGGTAGTCCTCCACGTCCGGCGACATGAGGAGGTCCAGGATGGCACGCCGGGCGGCGAGCACGTTGTGCTGGCTCATCCGGTGCGACGGCTCGGCGGCGGGCGCCTTTGCCTCTTCGCGGTTGAGGTGCAGGATGGACTTCTCGGTTCCGAAGTCCGGGTAGTCCACCCGCACGTGCATCAGGAAACGGTCGAGCTGGGCCTCGGGCAGCGGGTAGGTGCCCTCCTGCTCGATGGGGTTCTGGGTGGCCATGACCAGGAACAGCTCCGGCAGCGGTAGGTCTCCCGCCCCACCGTGACTTGGCGCTCGCCCATGGCCTCCAGCAGGGCCGACTGGACCTTGGCCGGGGCTCGGTTGACCTCGTCTGCCAACAGCAGGTTGTGGAAGATCGGCCCCTGGTCGAAGCGGAAGCTGCCGTCTGCGGTCGGTAGATCTCGGTGCCGGTGAGGTCGGCGGGCAGCAGGTCGGGCGTGAACTGGACGCGGTGAAAGCTCCCTTCCAGCCCCGAGGCCAGGGCCTTGACCGCCTTGGTCTTGGCCAGACCGGGGGCACCCTCCACCAGCAGATGGCCGTCCGCCAACAGGGCGATCAGCAGCCGTTCCACCAGCTCGCCCTGGCCCAGGATCTGCCTTTCCACATGGGCTCGCAGACGGGCGAATTCACTCGCAAGCGGGTTGATTCGGGCTGCCGGCTCGGACTTGGGCTGCTGTTCGGCCGAGATATTCAGGGTGGTCATGGTCGCACTCCAATCAACGGTTTGCGGCCTGTGCCGCAGGGACCGTGCCAGGGAGACTGTTTCCCTCTGTCAGCAGCCTGCAAGGAGGCAGTTTCGGCGGTCCGGCGCGCAACGCCCGGAAGGCCCTCATCAGTACCGCCAGATGCGGATTTGGCTCATATCCACCAGCACTTGGGCAATAGCGACCAACCTGGATTCCCAACAAACACGTACTTGCGCAGAAACTAAGGCCAAAAGGGCTTGGCACGGGAGATGCACTTTCGGAATCGAGAACGAGCATCCGTATCAATCCTTAGGAGAATCAAGCAATGAAGCGAATATTCCTTTTTCTCGCCACCAACGTGGCGGTCTTGGCGGTGCTATCCGTCGTGTTCCAGATCTTCGGGGTGGAGCAATGGCTCTACCAGGAAGGCGCCGGCATCAATGTCCAGGGCCTCTTGATCTTCTCGGCCCTGTTCGGCATGGGCGGCGCCTTCATCTCGCTGGCCATGTCCAAGTGGCTGGCCAAGCGGGGCATGGGGGTGCGGGTAATCGAGCAGCCGGCCACCGCCGGTGAGCGCTGGCTGGTGCAGACGATCGAGCGGCTGGCCCGCGAGGCCGGCATCGGCACCCCGGAGGTGGGGATCTTCGCCTCCGATGCCCCCAACGCCTTCGCCACCGGCATGAGCCGCGATGACGCCCTGGTGGCCGTGAGCGCGGGCCTGCTGCAACAACTTCCCAAGAACGAGGTGGAGGCGGTGCTGGGTCATGAGCTCAGTCACGTGGCCAACGGCGACATGGTGACCCTGGGGCTGATCCAGGGGGTGGTAAACACCTTCGTGATCTTCCTGGCGCGTATCGTCGGATTGGTAATAGACCGGGCCCTGTTCGGGAACCAACGCGGGATGGGGATGGGATACTTCCTCACCACAATGGTGGCCCAGATCTTCCTGTCGATCCTGGCGAGCATGATCGTGATGGCCTTCTCGCGCTGGCGCGAGTACCGGGCCGATGCTGGCGGAGCACGGCTGGCGGGGACGCGGAACATGATCGGGGCGCTCCAAAGCCTGCAGCGCCTGCATGATCCGCAGCCATTACCGGGTGAGCTGGCCGCCTTCGGCATCTCCGGCGGTATCCCCGAGGGGTTCTCAAGGCTGTTCATGAGCCACCCGCCCCTCGAGCAGCGCATCGCCGCTCTGCAGCACCAATACAACATTCATATCGGCGAGCTACGTCATGACCATTGATCCCAAACCAGGTACCAACCGCACAAATGGTAGCAAGTGGGCCCTGCGCGGCGGCGCAACCTTTGTCGTCATCGCCTTGCTCCTGGGTGGCCTGCTTGTGGTGGTCGATTTCGAAGAAGAACGGCCGGACTATTACGAGCCGGCCCGGATTCCGATCACCGAGGCGGCGGCGATCCTCTCGGAGACCTACGCCGAAGAGAAAGAGCTCGTGCAACAGCTCCAGTCGGTGCACAGCCGGCTCGGCCACGCCATCGACCTATTGGGCCAAGCCGAGCGGCTGGATCCGGCGGACAAGCGCAAGATCGAGACCCTGCAGGTGCGGTTACGGGCGCTGGGGGACTCCGACCGGATGCTGAAAACGGATCCAATCGAACTGCAACGCGCTTACCACGAGCTGACACGGCAGCTGAATGCCTTGGCGGAGAAGCTCGCGCAGCCCGCGGACTGATTGCCGGTCCGGCAGGGACCTTTCACGTTCCCTGCCCCTCCCGAAACTACCGCCCCCGGAGGCGGTAGACGAGGAAGCAGATGAGGTTCAAGAGCATTCACCATCCCGCCTTTGTCACTGGCGACCTGGACAAGACCATCCGCTTTTGGCGTGACCTGTTGGGAATGATACTGGCATTGACACCGGGCAAGCCCGGAAACCGCCAAGCGTTCTTCTCGGTCGCGGAAGACACCTTCGTCGTCTTCTTCGAATGGCCTGGAGCGGAGCATATTCCCTATATGCGTCCCGGCACGCCTCGCGGCGGTCCACTGGTTTTCGACCACTTGTGCATCCTCGTCGAAACGGAGAACGACATGTGGGAACTGATGGGCAAGCTGGACGCCGCCGAAATACCGGTCTCGGACGCCGTCGATCACGGTTTCCTCCACTCCTTCTATACCTACGACCCCAATGGCATTCCGCTGGAGCTCACATGTAAGCATCCGGGGCACGACATCATCGCCCAACCTCGGATCCTTGATTCCGAACCCACGCCGGCCACCCGCGAGGGCCCCGACCCGGTCCCCGGCCACTGGCCCGAACCGGAACAGGTGCCCGACGAAGAGCGCATCCTCGTCCCCGGCGAGGGGTACGAAGAGCTCAAGGATGGCTAACGCAACTGATTTGGCCCGCACCGCCTGGTTGTGCTCGGCTCTTGAGACTGGTGAGCATTTTGGAGTCCTCAGCGCCGATCAACGCGAGCAATGGTTCTCCGCGGGCTGGAGACGGCGAACTCACCATGAGCCTGCCACGAAAACAAAGGTCTTGACGACCACGGAGTCGTCCACCGCCTTACGCCAGACAAGGTGCAGGAATCGTCCGATGTTAAGGAAGATCCTTAGTTCCGCATTCAAGAAGCAGACATCATTGTGACCACCGATACCGTCCCTAAGGAGGCCCCGGGCCTGGCCGGCCGCCTGGCCCGCACCTTCATCCGCTCCCCCCTCTCGCCGCTGATCCTGCTGGCCATGCTCGGGCTCGGGATCATGGGCCTGATGCTCGCCCCGCGCCAGGAGGACCCGCAGATCTCGGTCCCGCTGGTGGACATCTTCCTGCAGTTCCCCGGGGCATCTGCTCAAGAGGTTGCCAGCCTGGCGGTGGAGCCCCTGGAACGGCTGATGTCCGAGATCCCGGGGGTCAAGCACGTCTACTCCCGCAGTGCCCGCGGCCAGGGGCTGGTGACGGTGCGCTTCGAGGTGGGCGAGGCGATGGGGCCGTCCATCGTCAAGGTGTATCAAAAGGTCATGTCCAACATGGACAAGATGCCGCCCGGCGTGCAGCCGCCCCTGATCCAGCGCAAGGGGATCGACGACGTGCCGATCCTGGACCTCACCCTCTGGTCCGAGTCGATGGATGACGCGGCCCTGCGCGAGCTGGGGCTGAGCCTGCTGCAGGAGCTCAAGCAGGTCCCGGGCACCGGCGAGGGCTTCGTGGCCGGCGGGCGGGACCGGCATCTGAAGGTGCGGGTGCACCCGGCCCAGCTCGCCGCCAACGGACTCACCTTGGAGCAGATCGCAGGCTCCCTGCAGGCCGCCAATCAGTCCCGCGACACCGGAGCGGCGGACGACGGCGACCTGCACTTCCAGCTCTATGCGGGCGGATTCCTGCACGGGCCCGCCGACGTGGCCCGGCTGCTGGTGGGGGTGCACGAGGGCCAACCCGTGTTCCTGGGGGACATCGCCGAGGTGAGCGAGGGACCGGAGACGCCGGACAGCCAGGTGACCTTCTATTCCGGCGCGGCCGGCGGCGGCCCGCAAGCGGACGGCGCCGCGGCGGTGACCCTGGCCATCGCCAAGCAGGCCGGGACCAACGGGGTTCAGGTGGCCCGCGACCTGCTGGAGCGGGTGCAGGGACTGAGGGGTAGCCTGATCCCGGCGCAGGTGCAGGTGGCGGTGACCCGCAACTATGGAAAGTCCGCCGAGGAGAAGGTCAACGAGCTGGTATTCAAGCTGTTCGTGGCCACGGGACTCGTAACCCTGCTGGTGCTCTTCGCCCTGGGCCGGCGCCCGGCGGTGGTGGTTACGGTCATCATCCCGGTGGTGATTCTGATCACCGTCTTCGCCGCCTGGGTCATGGGCTACTCCATCAACCGGGTGAGCCTGTTCGCCTTCATCTTCGCCATCGGCATCCTGGTGGACGACGCCATCGTCGTAGTGGAGAACATCTACCGGCGCTGGCTGCTGGAAGGCAAGATGGACGCCGCCACCGCGGTGGACGCGGTGCGCGAGGTGGGCAACCCCACGGTGATCGCCACCCTCACGGTGGTGGCCGCCCTGCTGCCCATGGCCTTCGTGCGCGGCATGATGGGCCCCTACATGGCCCCCATCCCGGTACTGGGCTCGGTGGCCATGCTGTTCTCCCTGTTCGCCGCCTTTGCCCTCACCCCCTGGCTCACCCTGCGGCTGCGCCCGGACCTGCGCACCCTGGAGCGCAGCGAGCACCGCGAGGAGCACATGCGCGAGCGGCTCATCGGGCTGTACGCCCGTTCCCTGCGCCCGCTGCTTCAGCGGCGCGGCCTGCGCCTGGGCTTCCTGGGGGCGCTCGCGGGCGGGCTGGTGCTGTCCCTGGGTCTGTTCACCACCCAGGGCGTGGTGGTCAAGATGCTGCCCTACGACAACAAGCCGGAGCTCGATGTGGTCGTCGACCTGCCGGCGGGCACCGCCCTGCCGGTCACCGCCAACGCCACCCGGGCCATGGCCGAGACCCTGCGCAAACTGCCGGAGGTCACGGCGGTGCAGGTCTACGCCGGCACCCCCGCCCCCTTCGACTTCAACGGCATGGTGCGCCACTACTACCTGCGCCACCAGCCCTGGCAGGCGCAGGTCCACGTACAGCTGACCGGCAAGCACGAGCGCAGCCGCTCCAGCCACCAGATCGCCCAGTCCGTGCGCCCCTTGCTGGAGCCCATCGCCAAGCAATACCAGGCCCGCCTCACCATCGCCGAGATGCCCCCCGGACCGCCGGTGCTCCAGACCCTGGTGGCGGAGGTCTACGGACCCGACCAGGGCGCCATCCGCCAGGTCGCAGGCCACCTGGAGCAGGTCTTCGAGAATACGCCGGGTGTGGCCGACGTGAATGCCAGCATGCAGCGCCTGTACTCGCTGCAGCGCTTCCGGGTCGACGCCAACAAGGCCGAGCGGCGCGGCGTCTCGGTGCAGGACATCCTGCGCAACCTGGAGCTGGCCATGGGCAGCGAGCACAGCGGGGACATCAAGCCGGAGGACATCAAAGAGGGCGCCGCCCTGGAGCCGACCTGGATCGTCATCGGCGTGCCCTACGGCGACCGTGCCGACCCCGCCCAGCTGGCGGACCTGCCCATCCCCTCCTCCCTCGGCGGCAGCGTGCCCCTGGGCGAGCTGGGCCGGTTCGAGCAGATGCCCCAGGAGGCGGCCATCTACCACAAGGACCTGCGGCCCCTGGAATACGTGGTCGGCGATGCCGTCGGCCGCCTCGACTCCCCCATCTACCCCATGGCCGCTATCGGCAGCGCACTGAAAGGCTATCGCACCCCGCACGATGTCGCCCTCGACGGCACCCTCACACGCCCGCCTCAGGCGGACGGCCGGTCCGCCTTCGAGTGGGGCGGGGAGTGGACCGTCACCTACGAGACCTTCCGCGACCTGGGGCTGGCCTTCGCCGCCGCCCTGCTGATGATCTACTTCCTGCTGGTGATCGAGTTCCGCGACTTCCGCATCCCGCTCATCATCATGGCCCCCATCCCCCTGACCCTGCTCGGCATCGTGCCCGGCCACTGGCTCATGGGGGTGGAATTCACCGCCACCTCCATGATCGGCTTCATCGCCCTGGCCGGCATCATCGTGCGCAACTCCATCCTGCTGGTGGACTTCGCCCTGCAGGAGCTGGGCCGCGGGGTGCCCTTGCAGGAGGCGTTGCTGGGCGCCTGCCAGGCGCGCACCCGCCCCATCCTGATCACCGCCCTGGCCCTGGTGGGCGGCTCGGCGGTGATCCTCACCGACCCCATCTTTCAGGGCATGGCTGTCTCCCTGCTGTTCGGAGTGTTGGTCTCCACCCTGCTGACCCTGGCGGTGGTGCCCCTGGGCTGCCTGACCGTGGGGCGGGCCATGAGCGCCTGCCGGCGGGGGATGGTGAATTGAAGAGAAGTGACAGCGAAGGAGTGGTCTGAACGGCCTGCACGACATCGCTATCGCCTATCCGGCCTGTTTCTTGTACATTTCGTCTAATCTAGACAAATTGAGGCCGGACCATGAAAACCGTTAGTGCCAGCGAGGCGAAGCAACGACTTGCGGCTGTAATCGATGCTGCTGCGCGGGAGCCGGTCGTGATCCGCCGCCAGAAGCGTGATGTTGCCGTCGTGATGTCCATGCGGGAATACGAGCGGCTCGTCAGACTTAACGTCTCTGAATTTCAGCAATTCTGTGACAAAGTCGGCACTGGCGCGAAAGCAGCCGGACTGACCGAAGAGAAGCTCGACGCACTACTGGCGGATGACTGAGCAAACGTGCTGGGTGTTCGATACGAACATCCTGATCAGCCGTCTGCTGACGCCGGGTGGAGTACCTGCAAAGGCGGTGGACCACGCACTTGCCGGCGGGATACTGTTGGTCTCGGAAGATACGATGAACGAGCTGGCGCGGGTGCTGAACCGCCCGAAATTCGATCCCTACGTCAGCCGTGAAAACCGGCGGCAATTCATCAACCTCTTGGGTGGAGTTACGCGTATCGTCCCTATCGCACGCAGGGTTCATGTATGCCGCGACCCGAAAGACGATATGTTTCTGGATGTTGCCCTGAACGGGGAGGCCAAGGCAATCATCACCGGTGACGGGGATCTGCTGACGCTGGATCCCTTCCATGGTGTGCGAATTGTCACACCGGCTGACTTCCTGGATTGGTCGCTGACATGAGCGCAGTTGTTTTGGAGTGTTGTTGAAGGACCCCATGGCCGTTGACTTGCCACAATGCAAAACTCCAAGTTCGCGCCCGCTAATACGCAATTGCATAGTGGTTGGCACGGTTCAGCTTACGAAGCTACCGCAAGGTAGGCTCATATGGCGCGAGGCCAACAGGGTTCGGAAAGGAATGTGAATCTTCCAAGGGTGTCCACCCGCGCCGGATCCCATGCTGGCCGTGGGTTCCGATATCAGGATGCCGCTGTGGCATGGCTGGCAGTACGATGCTGGGCCGGCGACCTCAGCTATGGTGGTGTCACGCCCGAAGGCCTTGACGACGCGGAGCTAATCGGATCGGGCGGGAATGCATTCGCTCAAGTGAAGTCTCGCCGCGACCAGTTGGGAGTATATGCGTGTGGCGATGTAGCGGCG
Source organism: uncultured Ectothiorhodospiraceae bacterium (assembly GCA_964416345.1). Classification (GTDB taxonomy): domain Bacteria; phylum Pseudomonadota; class Gammaproteobacteria; order CAYQDX01; family CAYQDX01; genus CAYQDX01. Next base: position 4,128 of record CAYQDX010000042.1, on the reverse strand, counting down.
TATCTCAGGGAGCTTTGGATCCGGGCGAATAGCGCTTCGGTGGCGCCTGAGCAGGTGCTTCTCGTTCTGGAACGCAGCATCAATGGCATTGAGCTCAAGCCGGACGCCACCACTCCATTGGCAGGTTTGAACAACCTCCTAACACTGGTTGCCAAAGATCGACTTGCTGGGGAGTGGGTCGCACACACGCGGATCATGGTCGCACCAAACCCGCTGGAGAGCGCCGTCGATCTGCTCGTCCAGAAGCTTAACTGCACACCTCTGATCGCAGCTGTCTACTTTGCAGCCATAGCTGATCGCGTGGGAAATTTATCAGATGGCAATGGGGAGCGTTCGCCTGGCGATTTCCTCTCGCTCTCGGTGTCCGATCTGGAGCGCGATATCGAGAGGCTAGCGAGCGCCCTGTCCGTGGACGATCTCGAGACGGCGCTACGTCGGGGCTTGTGCGAGCCGGTCGATTTCCTGACGCCGCTGAAAGACGAGACTTTTTATCTCGGGACGGACGTTCAGCCAGGCCACCTTGCGGCCGGTCTCCTGACTGAACGACCTGAATCCCGCACTCATGTTCTCAATGCGTTGGAGCGGCAACGTGCCGCGCTTATCGCGGGACCGTCCGGATCCGGAAAGTCTGGCCTGATGTGGGAAGCCGCGCGCGAAAGCCGCCACACGGTACGCTGGTTTCGGGTGCGAAGCTCTGCGGAAGGCGATGTCGTTGAGCTGCTTCGTCTCGCAGACACTTTCCGGGCGACAGCGCATATGCCCATCGGCTTTATTCTCGACGATATCGGACGCAATCGCAGCGGGCTCTGGGACGCGCTAACAGAGGAGGTCGCGACGTGCCCCAATGTGCTACTACTCGGTACCCTTCGCGAGGAAGATATGTTCCTCGTTGCACGTCGCAGTCTCGCGACCGAAGTCCGCGAGCAGCCAGACATCGGACTAGCTGAGCGAATTTGGCGTGAGCTGCGGGATCGCGGGCAGACGACTTGGCCAGGATGGCACGAGCCTTGGCAAGCGTGCAAAGGCCTGCTTCTGGAATACGCCCATCTGCTTACCCAGGACCGACGCCTTCGGGATGTGCTCCGGGATCAGGTGGGGCGTCGCGTCCGCGAGAAGCGCCGCGCCGAACTAGCGGTGCTGCGAATCACCTCGACGGCAGGAAAGGCGGGGGCAACGGTAGACCTTGCGCGCCTTCGTCATACCCTTGCCCTCAGTGATGACGACCTCTCCGACGCGCTGAGGCGACTCATCGACGAGCACCTGATCCAACAGATGAACAGCGGTGAACGGTTGGGCAGCCTTCATCAGATCCGTGCCTCTGCTCTCGCTGACATTACTCATGAAATTCCGCCGCCTCTAAAGATCGAGACCGTCGAACAAACCGTCGCATGCATCGCTTCCGAAGACCTCGAAGGCTTTATCGCGCGCACGCTGGCGGCTGAGCCAGAGTTGGCACAAGGCATCTTGGCCGGCGCCGTCGAGCGGATTCGCGCTGACAAGTGCCTCACCCTGCTAGCCGCCATTGTCCGCGGTCTCGATACAGGGAGTATCGGCGACACGATCACGCGCTGGCTTGTCCACGTCGATCATCTGGGCATTCCGCGGACGCAGGCGACCATGGCCGCCATGTTGTCCGTAGCGAGCACCGAGCCGTTCTTAGAGGAGAAGCTGCAAGGGCATTTCGAAGCGGCGCGGCATTTGCGCGACATGGTCCATCACGAGTATCGGCGAGCCCTGATCGATCGTCTGGAGCCGCAATTGTCAGAGCTTCTGCCCGATGATCCGCATTGGTGCGGGGTAGCGGCGTTGCTGGCAGCACTGCGCGGCGTACCATTGCCAGACGCCATTGAGGAGCGGTTGCAGGAGAGTCAGCCGGATCTGCTCACCATGCCGCTTGACGCGGCCGTTGAGCTCCTTGAAACCGCTGGCCTCATAACGCGGACGGTTGCAATGTGCTGGGTGGATCGGGTTGGCCAGGCAGCATTGCTGGAGCGGCTCACGCACGAGACACCCTGGATCTCAACGGCAAAGTTTCGAAATGAGCCGGAAGGATTGGCTGTCTGCGCGGACGTTTTCCATATATCTGACCGGCTTCAAGGGGATATTCATGGAGATGTCGTGGCTCTCTGCCGGCGCCTCTTGGCGCTTGCCCCATCTGCCGATCTTGCCGTCTCCAATGCGATCGCCGCAGACGGGGAGCCAGTGGGAATCGGTGATATCCCTATTGCTACGAAACGAATCCCGCGCGCCAATCTGCCCGCTGAAGCATTACCGGCGCGAAATAGGCGCTGGATCGCGGCAGCGGCCCAGCGAGTTGCGCCAGCCGGGATGAGCCAATACCTGGCGGATGCGAAGCGACTGCTCGATGAGCTGGTGCCTCTGCTTGAGAAGCTTATTGATCGAATAGTGCGGCAGAAGGTGCGCGGGAGGGCTATGGAACAAGAGCTTGACACGCTAGGCACCATCTATGAAGCCTCACAGAACCTGACTCGACCGCCCGACCCCGAGACGATCGATGGGAAGAAATCGGGGGTCGGCGTTTCCGACCTTCAAAACGTCTTACATCATTGCTCAGCGGATTTGCTTCGTGGGCTGATCAACCTTCCGGATCGAGCCGCGGCATCCTATTCGATAGCGAGTGACGTTCTGGCCCAAATCGATCGGGCGAGCACCGAGGAACCTTGGACGCTGATTGGCGATGGACCGCCGCCGTCTATGACTCGTCTGCGTAAGCTCATTGAACAGGCGCGTGTGATTATCGGTGAAGCCGGCTTCCGAAGCATACGGGCAAGCCAGCTGGCGCCCGGCCTCGTAAAATCCGCACGTTCGAAAAAGCTGTTTCACATGCTGTCGCTCTCGGTCAGGCGACAGGTTGACAGCCGTCTCAAAGCGCTAAGCCAAGCGCTTGCAGCGGCCGCACGTGAAGCGGGTTATCGGGCTCGGGCTGTCTCACGCCTCGTCGGTGATATTGGCGGCCCCTGGCCCTACGCGGAAGCGCTCGTTGTTGTGGCATTGGAACAAATGACGGATTGGCCAACTGCCTTGGCTGCAGTGGCGGAACCGCTGAGAAAGGTATCCGGCCCCGGGCGACGCCTTACTATCGTGCCAGCGGTAGGAGAGGCGTCGCTCCCAGATCAGGCTGTATCGGGCGTCGAGACCCTCTTCCCTCAACCATTTGGCGATGTCATATGGCTAGAGGAAATCGGTCTCCCCGCAGTCGACCTTCCATTGACACGATTATTCGATAGGTTCGCAGCAGCACTCCTTGAGGCTTCAGCAATTGCAGCGTTCGGCTGTGGAGGTGAGGGACGTTCGCCGCAAGAGGCCCGTGCTCTGGCAACATCCAACGAGGAGATTGAATCCGCGCGGGCCGAGCTTGAGCGCGCGATTCCCGACGTAGAAAAGACGGAAGTGATGGGCTACCTGGATAAGGTGCGCGATATGGGGCCAAATCTCGCAAAGGATTTTTGGCGGCATTTGCACGGACGTGTAGCATCCCGAGATGTAGCTATGCTGACCGCCATGAAGCTCATGATTGTGGATGTCGATAGCAGGGTTCGCATTGCGAGCGACCCCGCTGCCCTACCCTGATCGATTCAGCCGAGGGACATCCATTCGCGCTGGTGTGATCCTTTTGATCCCCAGGCGCAAAACCAGAGCGCAGATGCAGGTCCCGCTGCGGAAAGGGGATCTCGACACCCGCCTCGCGGAAGGCAGCGTCGATGGCGGAATTCACCTCGCTGAGCACCGTCAGGCGCTGGTTGATGTCACGCACGAAGAAGCGCAGCTCCAGGTTCAGAGCGCTGTCCCCGAAGCCGAGGAACAGCACCGTAGGCGCCGGCACCGTCGCGTTCGCCAGAACCAGGGGCTGGGTGGCGGCGATCCCGAGCAGAATCTCCTTCACCCGCTCCAGGTCCGAGCCGTAGGCCACGCCCACCGGCACCCGTATCCGGCCCACCGGATCGCGTAGAGTCCAGTTGGTTACCTGCCCGGAGATCAGCTCGGAATTGGGCACCACCACATCGGAGCGGTCGAAGGTGCGGATCTTGGTGGAGCGGATGCTGATGTCCTATATTCCGCTCTTCTCGGCGTAGATTTCTCCGAATTTATTTCTCATATTTTTCTGAA
>CAYQDX010000041.1:3301-18574 GCA_964416345.1 uncultured Ectothiorhodospiraceae bacterium | reverse complement strand
CGAGATCGGTTCGGCCTACCCCGGCAACGAGGTGCGCGAGATCGAGGTGCGCGGACGCAACCTCGCCGAGGGCGTGCCGCGCAGCTTTACGCTGAACAGCAACGAGATCCTGGAGGCGCTGCAGGAGCCTCTGTCCGGCATCGCTGGTGCCGTCAAGACCGCCCTGGAGCAGACGCCGCCGGAGCTGGGGGCCGACATCGCGGAAAAAGGCATGGTGCTCACCGGCGGCGGAGCCCTGCTCCAGGATTTCGATCGCCTGCTGATGGAAGAGACTGGTCTGCCGGCAATCGTCGCAGAAGACCCGTTGACCTGCGTTGCCCGTGGTGGCGGCCGTGCGTTGGAGATGATGGACGAGCACGGCGGAGAAGTGTTCTCTGTCGAATAGTCGGCGGGGCCGGCGGCAATCTCTGGCCGGCCGGCAGTCCCGATGCCTTGCCATCCCGAGCCTAATTTGCAAGGTTGCGACATCAAACCGTTATTTATTCAGGGACCCTTTACCACACCCCGGCTGGTGGCCCTGGTGTGCCTCTCGGTCGTCATGATGGTCATCGACCACCGGCAGGAGCACCTGACGAGCCTGCGCGCCGCTCTGTCCTTGATCGTCTACCCCATTTACTACGTGGTAAACGCGCCCGTGACCACGGGTGAGTGGCTGACGGGGCGGCTGGCCACCCGGGCACACCTGATGGAGGAGAACCAGCGGCTGCACCGCCTGCAGCTCGAGCTGCAGGCCAAGCTGCAGCGGTTCGCGGCCTTGCAGGCAGAGAACGCTCGGCTACGCGAGCTGCTGGAGTCCTCCTCCAGAGTGCCCGAAAAGGTGCTCATCGCCGAGCTGATGGCGGTGGACCCCGATCCCTTCTCGCACCGCATCGTCATCAACCGCGGCAGCCGCCACGGCGTCTATGAAGGCCAGCCGCTGCTGGATGCCCACGGTGTGACCGGTCAGGTGGTAAGCGTCACGCCCTTCTCCAGCACGGCCATGCTCATCACCGATGTCAGCCACGCGCTCCCGGTGCAGGTCAACCGCAACGGTCTGCGGGCGGTGGCCGTGGGAACGGGCAAGCTGGACCAGCTCGAGCTGACCAACATTCCCGACACCGCCGACATCCAGGCTGGTGACCTGTTGGTCACCTCGGGACTCGGGGGACGGTTCCCGGCCGGCTATCCCGTGGCCACCGTCACCAGCGTGAAGCACGATCCGGGCCTGACCTACGCGCGGGTGGTGGCGAAGCCGGCGGCGCACCTGGAGCGCATCCGCGAGGTGCTGCTGGTGCTGAGTGGCGAGCATGAGACGACGGTGAGACCACCGGCCACCGGCAGCGCGGACGATGGACCCGCCGAGCAGCCATGACCTTGACCCGGCGCCATGCTAACTGGCTAATCCTGCTCACCTTCGTCATGGCCCTGATCCTAAGCACCCTGCCCCTGCCGGCGTGGGTGGCGCCCTACCGACCGGAATGGGTCGCGCTGGTGCTCCTGTACTGGAACCTCGCCTTGCCACAGCGCGTGGGAGTGGGCTACGGTTGGATGCTCGGGCTGCTGCTGGACGTCATCAAGGGCACGCTGCTCGGCATGCACGCCCTAGCGCTGACGGTCATCGCCTACGTGGCCGTGAAGCTGCATCGCCGCATCCGGGTCTACCCCCTGTGGCAGCAATCCTTCACCGTGCTGATCCTGGTGGCATTCGTTCAGTTTTTCGTGCTGTGGATCAAGGGCATCATCGGGGAAGGCCCGACCACGTGGCGGTACTGGCTGCCCACCTTGACCAGCGCCCTCATCTGGCCCTGGCTGTTCGTGATTCTGCGAGACTTGCGCCGCCGTTTCCGGGTCACATAGCCCATGTCCCATCGCCTCACGCTCAAGGACCACCAGCGGGAGGCACGCCTCTTCGCCAACCGAGTGGTCGCGGCTACGGTGCTGGTGCTGGCGCTGGTGCTGGCCCTGGTGGCGCGGCTGGTGTACTTGCAGGTGGTGCACCATGCCTACTTCACCACCCTGTCCCATGACAATCGGGTGCAGATTCTGCCGCTGGCGCCCACGCGGGGCCTGATCTTCGATCGCAACGGCACGCTGGTGGCGGACAATCGCCCCTCGTTCGGCCTGGAGGTCACGCCGGAGCAGGTCCCGAATCTGGAGCAGACCCTCCAGGATCTCCGTCGGATCATCGCCATCGGACCGGCCGACCTGAGCCGTTTTCGCCGCCAGCTCCGGCGCAAGCGCCGTTTCGAAGGGGTCCCCATCAGGTTGCGGCTGAGCCAGGAGGAGGTCGCTCGATTCGCGGTCAATCGCTACCGCTTCCCGGGGGTAGACATCGAGGCCCGCCTGATTCGCTACTATCCGCTGGGCACCCGGGCCGCCCATGTCATCGGTTACGTGGGGCGCATCAACGAGCAGGAGCTGCGCGAGGTAGATAGCTCCAACTACAGCGCGACCCGGTACATCGGCAAGGTCGGCGTGGAGAGCTACTACGAAGACATCCTGCACGGCCGGGTCGGCTACCAGCAGGTCGAGACCAATGCAGGGGGCCGCATACTGCGGGTGCTGGAGCGCACGCCGCCGGTGCCGGGCAACGACCTGCATCTGCACCTGGACATGAAGGTCCAGGAGGTCGCCGAGGACCAGCTGGCAGGTAAGCGTGGCGCCATCGTCGCCATCGACCCGCGCGACGGCGCCCTGATTGCCGCCGCCAGTATGCCGAGCTACGACCCTAATCCTTTCGTGCAGGGCATCGACGTCAAGGCCTACCGGGAGCTGCGTGACTCCCCGGACCGGCCGCTGTTCAATCGCGCCCTGCGCGGGCAGTATCCGCCCGGCTCCACCATCAAGCCCCTGGTGGCCCTGGCTGGCCTGGAGTACGGCGTGACCACCCCCGACCACAGCGTGTACTGTCCGGGCTGGTATAGCCTCAAGGGCAGCAGCCACCGCTACCGAGACTGGAAGCGCGGGGGACACGGCACGGTGAATCTCACCCGTGCCATCGTTGAGTCCTGCGATGTCTACTTTTACGATTTGGCGTTCTCGCTCGGCATAGACCACCTGCATGAGTTCCTGGCACATTTCGGCCTCGGCAAGAAGACCGGAATCGACCTGAGCGGGGAGCGGAGCGGGCTGCTGGCCTCGCGGGCATGGAAACGGCGGGTCCGCAACCTGCCGTGGTTCCCAGGCGAGACCCTGATCACCGGCATCGGACAGGGCTTCACCCTAGTCACTCCGCTGCAGTTGGCGGAGGCCGTCACCACGCTGGCCAGCCGCGGCCACCGCTACCGCCCGCACATGGTCGCCAGCATGACGACCCCGGACGGCAAGACGCAGCCGCTCGAGCCGGAGGTCGTGGACACGGTGCCCGGGCGGCCGGCCGCCTGGGACATCGTCATTCACGCCATGAACCAGGTGGTGGAAGGCGCGCATGGCACGGCGCGACGCATCTCCAAGGGCGCGAGCTACAGCATCGCCGGCAAGACCGGCACGGCCCAGGTCTTCGGCCTAGGTCAAGACCAGCGCTACGACAAGAGCAAGGTTGCCGAGCGGCTGCAGGATCACGCCCTGTTCATGGCTTTCGCTCCGGTGGAGGCGCCCACCATCGCGGTGGCGGTGATCGTCGAGAACGGCGGCCATGGAGGCTCGGCGGCGTCACCGCTGGCCCGTGCCGTGATGGACCAGTATCTGCTTGGCAAGGTGATACCGCAGGAGCAACCATGAGACGAATAGGCGAATTCGCCGCGCCCCAGCGTGGGGTGGCCTACCGGCCGCTCTGGCTGAGGGCCCACCTGGACCTGCCGCTGCTGCTTGGCGTGCTGGTGCTGATCGGCGCCGGCCTGGTCATACTCTACAGCGCCGGCGGCCAGAACTTGGACCTGCTTTATCGCCAGGGCATACGCCTCGGCCTCGCGTTCATCGTCATGATCCTGCTGGCCCAGGTACCACCCCGCCACTACCGGGTCTGGGCGCCGTGGCTGTTCGGCCTCGGACTCTCTCTGCTGGTGGCGGTGCTGCTGGTGGGTGTGGTCGGCAAGGGCGCGCAGCGTTGGCTGGACCTCAAGCTGTTCCGCTTCCAGCCCTCGGAGATCATGAAGGTTGCCGTGCCCATGATGATGGCCTGGTTCCTGGCCGACAAGCCCCTGCCCCCCGGCAAGTGGCCGCTGGTGCTGGCCGGCCTCATCATCGCGGTGCCGGTGCTGCTCATCGCCAAGCAGCCCGATCTGGGCACGTCGCTGCTCATCGCCAGCGCCGGCATGTTCGCCCTGTTCCTCGCCGGCATGAGCTGGGCCCTGATCGGCTCGCTGGGCCTGCTGGGCGTGATGACGGCGCCGCTGCTCTGGTATGCCATGCACGACTACCAGCGCGACCGTGTGCTGACCTTCATCGACCCGGAGCGCGACCCCTTAGGCGCGGGGTACCACATCATCCAGTCCGAAATCGCCATCGGCTCGGGCGGACTCTACGGCAAGGGCTGGCTCAATGGCACCCAGTCCCATCTGGACTTCCTGCCAGAGCGCTCCACCGACTTCATCTTCGCCGTGCACGGCGAGGAGCTGGGTCTACTGGGCGCGCTGCTGCTCTTGTGCGTCTACGTATTCATCGTGCTGCGCGGACTTTACATCTCCAATCACGCCCAGGACGCATTCTGCCGGCTCTTGGGCGGAAGTCTGACGCTGACCTTCTTCGTGTATTTCTTCGTCAACATCGGCATGGTGACCGGCATCCTGCCCGTGGTGGGCCTGCCGCTACCCCTGGTGAGCTACGGCGGGACCTCCCTGGTGACCCTGCTGAGTGCCTTTGGCATGCTCATGTCCATCCATACCCACCGCAAGCTGCTGCCGGCCTGAGGACCCGCCCATGAAGCCGCCCAAAAGCCGCCTCCCGGACCGCGCGCGCTCCCTACTTGCCGCCGCCGCGGTGCTAGCCACCAGCGCCTGCGCGGCCCCGGGCGAAGCCCGGCAGGGGCCCGCGGACCTGGACCGCTTCGCCACGCTGATGACGCGCGAGCATGACTTCCAGCACGACGCGGTGCTGCACCTGCTGGGCAAGGCCGAGGTCCGGCAGGACATCCTGGACATCATTGCCCGCCCCGCAGAGGCGAGGCCCTGGTATCAATATCGGCCCATCTTCGTCACTAACCGGCGGGCGCGCGAAGGTGTGGAATTCTGGCGCCGGCACGAGGCGGTGCTGCGTCAGGCGGAGGCGAAGTTCGGTGTGCCGGCGCCCATCATCGTGGCCATCATCGGCGTGGAGACGCACTACGGGCGCGGCACCGGCCGTTACCGGGTGCTGGATGCCCTGGTGACCCTGGGATTCCACTATCCCAAGCGAGCGGAGTTCTTCCGCAGTGAGCTGGAGCAATATCTGCTGCTGACCCGGGAGGAGGGGCTGGACCCCGTGGCCCTGAGGGGCTCCTACGCGGGCGCCATGGGGATTCCGCAGTTCATCTCCAGCAGCTACCGGCGCTATGCGGTGGATCTCGACGGCGACGGCAAGCGCGACCTCCTGGACAATCCTGCCGACGCCATCGGCAGCGTCGCCAACTATCTCAAGGCCCACGGCTGGCGGCCGGGACAGCCGGTAGCCAGTCCCGCCCGGGTCCAGGGCGACGGCTACAAGTCGCTGCTCGGCCAGGGCCTGGAGCCCAAGCTGAGCCTTGCACAGCTAGCGGGCTATGGGGTATACACGAAGAAGCCGCTTGCGGGCGACCGGCGGGCGGTGCTGTTAGCACTGCAGCAGGAGCACGGCGAGGAGTATTGGGTCGGGTTGGAAAACTTTTACGTCATCACCCGTTACAATCGGAGCCCGCTGTACGCGCTGGCGGTCTACCAGCTCAGCGAGCGCATCGCCGAGCTGCATGCCAAAGGCGGGAGCGCGGATTAGCGCGCATGGAGGCCGCCGCGCCCCATGCACACGTGGGCCACTTCGTGCTCTGCCGGCTGGGGTGGTGGCTGGGGTGTGCCGCGCTGTTGGCACTGGCGGGATGCGCCGTGACGCCCCGCAACATCGACGAGGTGTTGGGGGGAGAGGACGGCGCCCCGCCGATGCCGCCGGACGTGAGCAAGATTCCCGACGCCGTACCGCATCGCGAGCCCCTCAGCAAATACGGCAATCCTCCCTCTTACCAGGTGGCCGGCCGGACCTACTACGTCATGGCCGACAGCCACGGCTATCGAGAGCGCGGTGTGGCCTCCTGGTATGGCACCAAGTTCCATGGCCGGCGCACCTCCAGTGGCGAGTCCTATGATATGTATTCGATGACGGCGGCCCACAGGACCCTGCCGCTGCCCACCTATGTGCGGGTGACGAACCTGCGCAACGAGCGCAGCGTCGTGCTGCGGGTCAATGACCGGGGACCCTTTCACGCCGACCGGATAATAGACCTGTCCTACGCGGCCGCCGCAAGGCTCGGGATCCTGGGACCGGGCACCGGCCTCGTCGAGGTCACGGCCCTGAATCCCGACGCCCCGGATGAGGCACCCAATGCCGCCATCCGGCTGGCCACCAACGGTCCCGTGGCGGGCTCATTGGAAGCGGCGCCCACGGCGGCGCGTGCGCCGCAGACGCCCCGCGCAAAGGCCCCGGCAGCCCAGACCCATGATCCCGCCCTGTTCCTGCAGGTGGGGGCATTCCTGGAAGCGAGCAACGCCGAGCGCCTGCAATCCCGGCTGCTGCATGCGCTTCTTGAGGCTCCGACGCGGATCACCGAGGCCAGCGCCGCCAGTCGACGCATCTACCGCGTGCGCGTCGGTCCCCTGGACAGCGTGCAGCAGGCCGACAGCCTGGCGGAGCGCCTGCGTGCCATGGGCATCGCGGAGACCCGCATCGTCGTCGACTAGCCCGCCACGCTACAGTCGTCAGTCTGGAGGAGTTAGAATAAACGCCCTGTTGCTCACCTCGCCCGGCACACCCAGCCCGCCGGTCCAGCCCCCAAAGGATTCGTGTCCCCATGCGAGACTCTCAGGAGACCCCCATGTCCGCGATTCAGCGCTGCGTCGCCACGCTCGGACTGGCACTCATGGCCCTATTCGTCGGCTCGGTGGAGGCGGCGCCCACACCGATTCCCTCCCCGCCCGACATCGCCGCCAAGGCCTATGTGCTGGTCGATTACCACACCGGAAGGACATTGGCGGAGGCCAACGCCGACGAGCGCATGGAGCCCGCAAGCCTGACCAAGATCATGACCGCCTACGTGGCGTTCGGCGAGCTGAAGGCCGGACACGTGAGGCTCGACGACCAGGTTCTGATCAGTGAGACCGCATGGCGCACGGGCGGCTCGCGGATGTTCGTGGAGGTGGGCTCCAAGGTGTCCTTCGAGAACCTGCTGAAGGGCATGATCATCGTCTCAGGCAACGACGCCAGCGTGGCCGTGGCCGAGCACGTGGCTGGCAGCGTGCAGGCCTTCGCCTCGCTGATGAACATCCAGGCCAAGCGACTCGGGATGACGGGGAGCCACTTCGTCAACAGCGACGGCCTGCCCGACCCCGACCACTATGTCACGGCGCGCGATCTGGCAATCCTCACCCGGGCGCTCATCCACGACTTTCCGAAGTACTACAAGTGGCACGCTCAGAAGGAGTTCACCTACAACAACATCACTCAGGCCAACCGCAACAAGCTGTTGAACCGTGACGAGTCGGTGGACGGCGTGAAGACGGGCCACACCTCCGGCGCCGGCTACTGTCTGGTGGCCTCCGGCAAGCGGGGCGATATGCGCCTCATCACCGTGGTGCTGGGCGCGGATTCCGTCAACATGCGGACCCGCGAGAGCCAGAAGTTGCTGAGCTACGGCTTTCGCTTCTTCGAGACCCACCGCGTCTACGGCCCCAGCGAGACCGTGCAGACGGCACGGGTGTGGATGGGCAGCGCCCGCGAGCTTCCCGTGGGGCTGCCGGAGGGGCTTTACGTGACCGTGGCCCGCGGCCGCTTCGAGAACGTCGACCGGACCATCCAGGTGGATCCCGAGATCGAGGCGCCCGTCCACCAGGGGGAGACCGTGGGCTCCGTGAAGCTCACCAGCCGCGGCCAGACAGTCGCCAGCGGCAAGCTGGTCGCGCTCCAGGAGATCGAGCGGGGCAGCTGGTGGCAGCGCCTGCTGGACTACATCGTGCGGCTGTTCCTGCACCTGATTCAATGATGGGTGCATGTCCGGCCTTGCGGGTGCGCCGCTTGGGGCGGCGGGACTATCAGCCGCTGCTGCAGGCGATGCAGCGGTTCACCGATCGCCGCGGCCCCGAGACCGTCGATGAGATCTGGCTTACGGAGCACCCTCCAGTGTATACCCTGGGCCTGAACGGCGGGCTCGAGCATGTACTGGATCCCGGAGATGTGCCAGTGCTGCGATGCGATCGCGGCGGCCAGGCCACCTACCATGGGCCAGGCCAGCTGGTGGTCTACACGCTGCTCGCACTGCGGCGGCGCACACTGGGCATCCGACAAATGGTCAGCATACTGGAGGGCTCGGTCATCGATTTGCTGCGAGGCTTCGGCATCCAGGCCCATGCCCGTCCCAGTGCTCCCGGCGTGTACGTGGGCGAGGCGAAGGTGGCAGCCCTGGGGCTGCGGGTGCGCCGGGACTGCTGCTACCACGGGCTGAGCCTGAACGTCGACATGGATCTGGAGCCGTTTCGGCGCATCAACCCCTGTGGCTATCCGGGCATGGCCGTGACCCAGCTGCGTGAGCTCGGCGCCCCCACCCGACCCGAGGCGGTGGCTGACACCCTGGTGTGCCATCTGGCCGCGCGATTGGGCAGCTCCACGTGGGAGACCCTGAATGGACTGGATGGGTCGGGGCTGGAGCAAACCGGCCCCTGCCGGTCTGGCAGGGCGGCACTATGAGCCAGTCAGACGAAGGCGACATCCCGCCTCCCATGGCCTCCAGGGGCGAGCGCGGAGCGGCAAAGGTTGCCCGCATTCCCGTCAAGGTCGCGTCTACCGAGCCGGCGCCGCGCAAGCCCGCGTGGATTCGCGCCCGCGCCGCGGTCGGGCCAGGGGTAAGCCGGGTCCGGCACATACTGCGCGAGCACAGGCTCCATACGGTCTGCGAGGAGGCCTCCTGTCCCAATCTGGGCGAGTGCTTCTCCCACGGAACCGCGACCTTCATGATCATGGGCGAGCTGTGCACCCGGCGCTGTCCATTCTGTGACGTGGCCCATGGCCGGCCGGCGCCGTTGGATTCCCAGGAGCCCGAACGCCTCGCCCAGACTATCGCCGCCCTGGGGCTACGCTACGTAGTGATCACCTCGGTAGATCGAGACGACCTGCGGGATGGTGGCGCAGGGCACTTCGTGGCCTGCGTCCGGGCGGTGCGCGCGCGCTCGCCGCAGACCCACATCGAGCTGCTGGTTCCGGATTTCCGCGGCCGGCTGGAGACGGCGCTCAATGCCTTGAGCAGCAGTCCGCCAGACGTCCTCAACCACAACCTGGAGACGGTCCCCCGACTCTACCGCCGCGTGCGCCCGGGGGCGGACTATACGGGATCCCTGTCGCTGCTGCGGCGCTTCAAGGCGGCCAATCCCGGCTTGTCCACCAAGTCGGGGCTGATGCTCGGGCTGGGAGAGCGGCCCGAAGAGACCGAGCAGGTGCTCCTGGACCTGCGGGCTCACGACTGCGAGATGTTGACGCTGGGCCAGTATCTGCAGCCGAGCCGGCACCATCTGCCGGTGGAGCGCTTCGTCCCGCCGGAGGAGTTCCGCGCCCTGGGGGAGCGGGCAAGGGCGCTGGGCTTCGGGCGGGTCGCCAGTGGACCCATGGTGCGCTCCTCCTATCACGCGGACCTGCAGGCGGCCGGTGCAGACGTGCGCTAGTTGACCGACGCCATCGTCACACCCGTGCTGCACTGGGTGCAGCTGCACCCGGGCTGGAGCCAGATGGTGGTGTTTCTCATCGCCCTGGGCGAATCCCTCGCCATGGTGGGACTGTTCGTGCCTGGCACGGTGCTAATGTTTGGTATCGGTGCCGTGGTCGCCACCGGCTCCCTGGCGCCGTGGCCAACCCTCGGGGCAGCGGTGGCTGGTGCCATGGCGGGCGACGGCATCAGCTATCTGCTCGGCCGACACTATCACGAGGGGCTGGCCCGACTCTGGCCTTTCTCTCGCCGCCCGCAGTGGCTGCAGAGCAGCCGGGCCTTCTTCGAGCGCCACGGGGGCAAGAGCGTCCTGTTCGGACGCTTCGTGGGTCCCATGCGCCCCGTGGTGCCCATGGTGGCAGGTATGTTGAGCATGCCTGCCGGCCGGTTCTTCCTGGTGAACCTGATCTCCGCCGCCCTGTGGGCCCCGGCCTACTTGGTGCCAGGCATCTTGTTCGGAGCCTCGGTGGGTCTGGCCTCCGAGATCGCCACCCGCCTGGCCGTGCTGCTGGTGGGAACAGTCGTGGTGCTGTGGCTAATTGGCTGGCTGGTGCACCGGCTCTACGTCTACCTGCAGCCACGCGCCGGGCGTGCCATCGGAGCCATGCTGCGCTGGGGTGCACGCCACCCCCTGCTCGGTGGCCTCACCGCCGCCGTGCTCGATCCCGAGCACCCGGAGCCTCGGGGACTTTCGGTGCTGGCACTGGTGCTGCTCAGCACCGCCTGGGCCTTCGCCACCATCGTGCACGCCGTGGCGCGCCCGAGCTCACTGGTCTACATGGACAGCGCGGTGAGCCATGCCATGCGGAACCTGCGCAGCCCCTGGTCCGACCACGTGATGGTCGCCGTCACGTCCTTGGGGGGTCCCTGGGCGCTGCTGGGGCTGGCCCTGGCGATCGCCGCCTGGCTGGGATGGCGACACCACTGGTCGGCCCTCGGCCACTGGCTGGCGGCGGCCACATTTGCCTCCGGGGCGCCACTGCTGCTGAGCCACCTGGTGCCGACCGAGGCGTGGCCAGGCGCCGTGCGGGGGAGCTTTCCCAGCGGACACACCCTGCGCGGAACGGTGCTCTATGGCCTGCTCGCCGTGCTAACGGCCCGGGAGCTGCGCCCGGCCTGGCGCTGGCGTGCATACGCGGCGGCGGCCGTGCTGGTTGGCGCCATCGCCCTGTCCCGCCTGTATCTGGGCGCCGAGCGGCTGTCCGACGTGCTCGGCGGGCTGACCTTGGGCTTGGCCTGGGTCGCCCTGCTGGGCATGGCCTACCGGCGCCACCCTGCGGCCACCGTATCACCGCGCGGTCTGCTGGCGGTGCTGGGCGCGACCCTGCTGCTGGCGGGAAGCTGGCATCTGATGTATCTGCACCGCTCCGACATGGGGCGCTACGCCCTCGTGCATCGGCCGACCTACCTCGATACCCAAGCCTGGTGGGGCGGCCGCTGGCAAGAGCTGGCAGACTACCGGCGCGACCTGGAGGGCGGGCGCAAGCAGCCTCTGACCCTGCAGTGGGCGGCGCCCCTGCCCGATGTCGAGGCACTCTTGCGGCGCCTTGGCTGGACCCGGCCGGTCCCGCTCACGGCAGCCAGCCTGCTGCGCCTGCTGAGCGCCGATTCGCCACCCTCTCAGGTGCCCGTGCCGCCTCAGGTGCACGACGGCCGACACGAGGCCCTGGTGCTGGTGCGACCCACCGCCGACCCGCGGCGTCGCGAGGTGCTGCGCCTGTGGCCCAGCGACGTCCATCTCCAGAAGCCTGAGGCGCCGCTGTGGCTGGGCAACGTGTCCTACCAGAAGCTCACCCGCCCCCTGTCCCTAGTGCTCATCCCACGTACCCAGCTGCAGTTCGATGCACCCCTGGCGGAGCTGAGCCGGACCTTGGCGGGGGTCCGGCACACCCTGGTGCACCGCCGGCCACTCACGACCGAAGAGGCGCCCGAATGGGACGGCGGCGTGATGCTGGTGCGGGGGGCGGGCGGCTGAGCCCCTGCGGTGCGCGCGCCTGCCGAGGATATTTCGCATTCCCGACGCCCCGGGCTAAAATAATTCTTCTCGCCGCGCGACGCTTTCGAGGACCCGGGACCCATGACCTACCGCACCGACGACCTGCGCATCGCCAGCATACGCGACGTGGTGCCGCCCCACATCCTCCATGAGGGGCTGCCTCTGTCGGAAGCGGCGTCGGCCACGGTCTACCACACCCGAAAGGCCGTCCAGGAGATAATGAACAGGGAGGACACGCGACTGCTGGTCATCGCCGGCCCCTGCTCCATACACGACCCGGATGCGGCGCTGGATTATGCCACCCGCCTGAAGCGGCTGATCGAGGAGCTGGAGGACGACCTGCTCATCGTGATGCGGGTCTACTTCGAGAAGCCGCGCACCACCGTAGGCTGGAAGGGACTGATCAACGACCCCGATTTGGATGGCAGCTTCCAGATCAACGAGGGCCTGCGACTGGCCCGCCAGCTACTGCTGCGGCTTGCCGAGATGGGAGTCGGCTCGGCCACCGAGTTCCTCGATCTGATTAGTCCACAGTACGTGGCAGATCTCGTGAGCTGGGGCGCCATCGGCGCCCGCACCACGGAGAGTCAGGTGCACCGGGAGCTCGCCTCGGGGCTTTCCTGCCCGGTGGGCTTCAAGAACGGCACCGATGGCAACCTGCAGATTGCCGTCGATGCCCTGCGCTCGGCGGCACATCCCCATCATTTCCTGTCTCTGACCAAGAAGGGCCACTCGGCGATCTTCGCGACCACGGGCAATCCGGATTGCCACATCATCCTGCGCGGCGGCGCCCGGCCAAACTACGACGCCCAGAGCATCCGGGAAGCCGGCGAGATGCTGGCCCAGGCCGGACTGCCGCAACGGCTGATGATCGACTGCAGCCACGCCAACAGCCTCAAGGACCCGACCCGTCAGCTCGACGCCTGCCGCGATGTGGCGGCGCAGCTGATGCAGGGGGAGAGGCGCATTTTCGGGGTCATGCTTGAGAGCCATCTGGTGGCGGGGCGCCAGGACCTGAAGAGCGGCGCGCCCCTGCGCTACGGCCAGAGCATCACCGACGCCTGTATCGGCTGGGAGGACTCGGAGGCCGCGCTGAGGCAGCTGGCCAAGGCCTCTCGCGGACGCCGCGATCTGCTAGCCGCCAGCGCGCAGGACGGCGCCGCCGAGGTGAGCTGAGCCGCGCACCGCTCAGTCGGAGGCGGGGAGTGTCAGGGTGATGTCTTCGATGCGCGCCAGCGGATCGTCCATCTCCAGCCAGCGCTGCCTGTCGGTGGCGGCCACCGGCAGGTGCTCCGCGAGCCGGTAGCCGACCCAGACGGCGTCGTCGTAGCGGGGCTGGCCGGCCGCCAGCGGTGCACCGGCCTTGGCGGCGGCCTGGCGCAGCGCCTCCGCCAGCGGCGCCATCCCCTCTGGCAAAGGGTGATCCGCACCCTCGGGCAGCAGCTCTACCCGCCCCATCAGCAGTCGGTCCGGGCGCTGCCAGGTAGACAGCACCCGACAGCGGCGGCCTCCCACGGCCACGATGTGCAGCAGCCCGTCCGCGCCTAATTCAAAGTCCCGCACGGTCGCCAGAGTGCCGACCTCGTAAGGCACGGCCTCGCCCCCCACCTCGCTGCCAGAGCGCAGCAGACATATGGCGAATGCATCGTTGGTCTTCATGCAGCGACCAATCATGTCCAGGTAGCGGGCCTCGAATATGCGCAGGGGCAGCAGCCCGCCGGGGAAGAGCACGGTGCCGAGGGGGAACAGGGGCAGCTCGTGCTGCCCGCCGGTCGGGCCGTTCATCCTTCGGCTCCCCAGCGGGCCACAAGTCGGTGGGGTATCTGCAGGTGATCCAGGATGCGGGCCACCACGAAGTCCACTAGGTCGCCCACCTCCTGAGGACCGTGGTAGAAGCCGGGCGAGGCGGGCATGACCACCACCCCGATGCGTGCCAGACGCAGCATGTTCTCCAGGTGTATCACCGACAGCGGCATCTCGCGGGGCACCACCAGCAGCGGCCGTCGCTCCTTGAGCATCACGTCGGCAGCCCGCTCGATCAAGTTGTTGCTGGCGCCACAGGCGATGGCCGACAGCGTGCCGCTACTGCAGGGACAGACCACCATCGCCCGAGGCGCCGCGGAGCCGCTCGCCAGCGGCGCGCTCCACTGGTCCTTGCCGTACACCCGCAGCCGCTCCGGGTCGGCGCGATAGCGCTCGGCGATGACGCCGCGCATCTCGGCGGGCCGGGCCGGCAGTGACAGGTCCGTCTCCGTCTCGATGACCATCCGCCCGGCCGCGGATACCATGAGCTGGACCGCCTGGTCCGCCTGCAGCAGGCACTCCAGCAGACGCAAGCCGTAGGGGGCGCCGGAGGCCCCAGTGATGGCCAGCGCCAACCAGCCGGCGCCCCCGCCATAGCCAGGGGCGCTCACCGGCTGGCCTCGCGACCACCCCGGGCATTTAAGGCGGAAAGCAGCCGCTCATGGATGCCCTCGAAGCCCCCGTTGCTCATGACGAGCACCTGATCTCCCGGTCGGATCCAGGCGACCGCGGCGTCGACGATATCCTGGGTTTGATCGAGCACCGCCACCCGCCCCCCCAGCGCGGTCACCGCCGCGGCCAGGTCCCAGGAGAGTCCCGCTGGTCGATGAAGCAGCACCCGATCCGCCAGTGCCAGGGAGGCCGCCAGGGATTCACGATGGACCCCGCGACGCATGGTGTTGGAGCGTGGCTCCAGGATGGCCAGGATGCGCGCGCTGCCCACCTTCCGGCGCAGGCCCTCCAGGGTCAGGGCGATTGCGGTCGGATGATGGGCGAAGTCGTCGTAGACGCTGACGCCGTCGACCACTCCGCGCAGCTCCAGGCGGCGTTTCACGTTGCGGAACGCACGGAGGGCCTCGACGGCGTCGACCGGGCGCACCCCCGCGTGACGTGCCGCGGCGATAGCCGCCAGTGCGTTGGCGATGTTGTGCCGGCCCACCAGGTCCCAGCTCAGACGACCGGCGTGCTCCGCACCGCAGTAGACGTCGATCACGCTGCCGTCGCCCCGTTGGGGCCGGGCGCTCCACAGGGCACCTTCGGTGCCGAAAGTCTCGGTCGACGTCCAGCAGCCGCGGGTCAGCACGTCCTGCAAAGCAGGGTCCGCGGCGTTCACCAGGATGCGTCCCGAGCGCGGAACGGTGCGCACGAGATGGTGGAACTGT
Source organism: uncultured Ectothiorhodospiraceae bacterium (assembly GCA_964416345.1). Taxonomy (GTDB): domain Bacteria; phylum Pseudomonadota; class Gammaproteobacteria; order CAYQDX01; family CAYQDX01; genus CAYQDX01. The sequence goes on along the minus strand of CAYQDX010000041.1, from coordinate 3,567 downwards.
CGCTTGATCGCCTCCAGATCATCGAAGATGTCCGCGTGGTCCAGCTCCAGGTTGTTGAGCACCAGAGTCCTCGGCCGGTAGTGCACAAACTTGGAGCGCTTGTCGAAGAAGGCGGTGTCGTATTCGTCGGCCTCCACGACAAAGAAGGGTACTGCTCCGGCCCGGGCGGATAGTCCGAAATTCTCCGGGACTCCGCCGATGAGGAAGCCGGGCTCCAGGCCGGCATGCTCCAGGATCCAGGCCAGCATGCTGCTGGTGGTGGTCTT
>CAYQDX010000041.1:0-3291 GCA_964416345.1 uncultured Ectothiorhodospiraceae bacterium | reverse complement strand
GGCCACTGCGAGCACCCAGCGTCCGCGCAGCACGTGCTCGGCCAGCCACTGGGGCCCGGACGTGTAGGGCAGGTCTCGGTCCAGCAGATGCTCCACCGCGGGATTACCCCGCGACAGGGCGTTGCCCACCACCACACAGTCGGCGCCCGCCTGCAGGTGCGCGGGATCGTAGCCCTGCATCAGCTCGATGCCCTGGGCTTCAAGCTGAGTGCTCATGGGCGGATAGACCTGACTGTCCGACCCGGTAACGGTGTGACCGAGCTCCCGCGCCAGCAGGGCGATGCCGCCCATGAATGTGCCGCAGATTCCCAGTATGTGCAGGTGCATCTCAGCCGCCCTGGGGAGACAACAATTGCATCACGCTGATGCTAGTACTCCATCCAGATAATGATTACGCAATTATCACGTGGATGGAGCACTGGAGCACTGCGCTCCGTGGTGGGCGCAGTATAGCGGAAGCGCGGGCCGGACCCACAGCCGGCAGCGGGTGGGGGGATTTGCGCCCAGACCACAACTGGGGCAGGATGCATTGACCGGCAGCACGCACCACCCGAACGGAGACCCCGTGACCAACGCCCGCGACGGCGCGCATACCCGCTACGTAGCCTCCGCGGCGGCGCTCGAGGCACTGTGCGCCGCCCTTGCGGGCTCCCCGTGGCTAGCGCTGGATACCGAGTTCATTCGGGACAGCAGCTACTACCCCGCACTTTGTCTCGCTCAGGTCGCAAATGAGGAGATCGTGGCCTGTGTCGACCCGTTGGCCATCGCCGATCTTGGGCCCCTGCTAAAGGTGCTCTACTCCCCGGACACGGCGCTGGTCATGCACGCCGCCCGACAAGATCTGGAAGTGCTCTACGGCATTGCAGGCAGCGTGCCGGCGCGGCTGTTCGACACCCAGATAGCGGCCGCCGTGCTGGGCCACGGCGACCAGGTGGGCTACGCCGCGCTGGTCCAGGCGATGCTCGGGGTCGCCCTAGACAAGTCCCACACCCGAGCGGACTGGGCAAGACGCCCCCTGGAGCCCGAGCAGCTGCGCTATGCCGAGGACGACGTGCGCTATCTGGGCAAGATCTACGAGCGCCAGCTCGAGGCCTTGCGGCAGCGTGGGCGCCTCCAATGGCTCGAGGAGGACTTCCAGGCGCTGTGCGACCCCGGACTGTACACTTCGGTGCCGGAGGATGCCTGGGAGCGACTGCGCGGCGCGAGCCGGCTGCGGGGTGCGCAGCTGGCTGTGCTGCAGGAGCTCGCCGCGTGGCGGGAGCGCCGCGCGCAGGACCTGGACAAGCCCAGACGCTGGGTATTGCGTGACGATTTGCTCGTGGAGCTAGCGCGACGTATGCCCGTTAGCCTTGCGGCCCTGAAGCGCCTGCGCGACCTGCCGGAGGCTACCCTGCGGCACCACGGTGCCGAGCTGCTGAGCATCATTCAACTGGCGCAGCAGTCTGCGCCCGCCTCCTGGCCCACCCTAGCCACCAACCCGACGCTTGGCCCCGGCCAGGAGGCCATGGTCGATGCCCTCATGGCGCTGGTAAGGATGCGTGCCGCCGAGCACGGCATCGGTGTGCCTACCCTGGCCAAGCGCGGCGACCTGGAGCGCCTGGTGGCGGGAGACCCAGCCTCCCCGGTGCTGCACGGCTGGCGCGGGGCGCTGCTGGGCGAGGAGCTGCAGGCGTTGCTCGCCGGGCGGCTGAGCCTGCGGTTGTCCCGGCAGGGACTCATCTGTGAGCCATGAGCGTGGAGCCGGGGCCAGCCTCGGGTGGCGACTGGCATGAAGGAGCCTGAGCATGAGACTACATTCCCCCAACCGGACCCTGCTCATCAGTGTCTTGGCATTCCTGCTCACAGGCTGCGGCGAGCCGCCGCCTCCGCGGAAGCCGACCGGGGAGCACGTCTGGAAGGACCTGACCAATACGCTCGACAAGGCCCGCAACGCCGAGAAGGTCATACAGGATGCCGCCGACCGAGAGCGCCACGCCATAGATGCCCAGACCTCGGGCGAGGGCAACTGACCGCGGCGGCGTCGGCCGCGACGGTCCCCGGCAACGCAGTCCGCCGGGGGCGACTCGGCCCGCTGCCGCGGGCCCGGCAGTTTTTGCAAGCGCACCCCTTTGCCCCTACAATACGCTGCGCTAGATGGGGTAGAAAGGGCTCGCCGACAGATGCTCGGACATCCGTCGCGGAACGGGGCGCCTAGCCATGCTCATTTCCTGCCTGGGCTCGCCGCATCCCCGAGCTTCAAGTTACGAGCTCCCAGCAGAGTTGCCCAGAAGGCCGGCTTCTGCCTGCCCGCGAGGATGCGCAGTCTGAGCCGCCAGCGCAAAGAGGCACCGCGGGAGCCGTCAGACGCGGCAGTGAGAGTCAGGCAGCATGAGCAAGATTGCGGATTTCAGTGGCGCCGAGCTGTGGGTCATCAAATCCACGCTGCGCGAGCGTTATAGTCGGCCCGTCGAGCCGGAGCCGGCAGAGGCCGAGCTGCGGCTCGACCCCCATTCGACTGAGCTCGTGGTCTGCCCCTCCGTCTACTGGGAGCAGCGGGGTGCGCGCTTCATCGTGACCAAGACCGGCGACGGCCGCTACCGTTGCCAGTTCTTCTACAGCGTCCGCGAGCAATACGGCACGGGCATCGAGGAGTACAACGACATCGGTGAGTGCATCACGGCGCTGCTGCAGGTGCAGGCCGACCACGAGAGATCACGCCCGGGCCGGTGAGCGCGACTCCGGCCCTGGCACCGACTTTCGACGATTGCGACATCCATGCATGGAGACCTGAGCTATGGCTATCAAGAATGCGTTCTACGCGCAGTCTGGCGGCGTCACGGCTGTCATCAACGCAAGCGCCTGCGGCGTCATTGAGACCGCCCGCAAGCACTCGGACCAAATTGGCGCCGTCCTTGCGGGGCGCAACGGCATCATCGGCGCCTTGACCGAAGACCTGATCGACACCAACAAGGAATCCGACGCAGCCATCGCCGCGCTGCGTCATACACCCTCGGGAGCGTTCGGCTCCTGCCGCTACAAGCTCAAGAGCCTGGAGGCGAACAAGGCCGAGTACGACCGCCTGATCGAGGTATTCAAGGCCCACGACATCGGTTATTTCTTCTACAATGGCGGTGGCGACTCTGCCGATACCTGCCTCAAAGTCTCACAGCTCTCCGAGACCGTGGGCTTCCCCATTCAGGCGATTCACGTGCCCAAGACGGTTGACAATGACCTGCCCGTCACCGACAACTGCCCGGGATTCGGCTCGGTGGCGAAATACATCGCGGTGAGCACCCGCGAGGCGAGCTTCGA
>CAYQDX010000040.1:0-18860 GCA_964416345.1 uncultured Ectothiorhodospiraceae bacterium | reverse complement strand
GGCTGCCGCACATCGGGGACTTCAAAGGCGTCGAGGTCATCGAGGTCCTGGTCGCGCCGGGCGACAGCATTGGGGCGGAGGATTCCATCATCACCCTGGAGAGCGACAAGGCCACCATGGAGGTCCCTTCGCCCGCCGGCGGCGTGGTGCGCGAGGTGCGGGTGGATGTCGGCAGCCTGGTCTCCGAAGGGGATCTGCTGCTCACCTTGGATGTCACCGAGGCCAAGGCGGCGCCGGCCGCGCCTTCTCCGGTGACAGTGGAGATTCCCAGGGACACGGTGGACATGCATGCCGAAGTGGTCGTCCTGGGAGCGGGACCAGGCGGCTACACCGCCGCCTTCAGAGCCGCCGACCTGGGCAAGCAAGTCGTGCTGATCGAGCGCTACTCCAGCCTGGGCGGGGTATGCCTCAACGTAGGCTGCATCCCCTCGAAGGCCCTGCTGCACATCGCCAAGGTACTGGATGAGACCCGCGAGATGGCCACCTCGGGCGTGGTGTTCGACCGCCCAACCGTGGACCTGGAGAAGGTCCGGTCCTGGAAGGATTCCATCGTCACCCGCCTGACCCGCGGCCTGACCGGGCTGGCGCGCCAGCGCAAGGTCAAGGTGCTGCAGGGCGAGGGACGCTTCGTGTCTCCACAGCGCATCCACGTGGAGCGCGCCGAGGGCCCCGTGATGGTGTCCTTCGACCAGGCCATCATCGCTGCCGGCTCGCGGGTGACAGAGATCCCCGGCTTTCCCTACCACGACCACCGGCTGATGGACTCCACCGATGCGCTGGGCCTGGAGGAGGTGCCCCGGCGCCTGCTGGTCATAGGCGGAGGGATCATCGGCCTGGAGATGGCCACGGTCTATGCCGCCCTGGGCTCGGAGATTACGGTGGTGGAGCTCTCGGACGGGCTGATTCCGGGCTGCGACAGAGACCTGGTCACACCGCTGCACAAGCGCATCGCCAGACACTACCGCGCCATCCATCTCAACACCAAGGTGACACGTATAGAGACCCGCACCGACGGCCTGCTGGCGCACCTGCAGGGTGAGCACGAAGAGACCATGCTGTTCGACCGCATCCTGGTGGCCATCGGCCGGCGGCCCAACGGCCTGCTGATTGGCGCCGAGAAGGCCGGCGTGAGGGTGAACGACGCGGGCTTCATCGATGTGGACCGCCAGCAGCGCACCAACGTCCCCCACATCTTCGCCATCGGCGACATCGTCGGCCAGCCGATGCTGGCCCACAAGGCGACCCACGAGGCCAAGGTGGCCGCGGAAGTCAGCGCCGGCCACAAGAGCAGCTTCGATGCCCGCGTGATTCCGTCCGTGGCCTATACCGACCCCGAAGTGGCCTGGGCGGGCCTCAGCGAGATTGAGGCCAAGGCCAGGAATCTGCGTTACGGCAAGGGCGTATTCCCCTGGGCCGCCAGCGGTCGCTCGCTGGGCATGGGGCGGGACGAGGGCATGACCAAGGTGCTGTTCGACGAAGAGACCGGCAACATCATGGGGGCCGGCATCGTGGGTCCGGGGGCGGGTGATCTCATCGCGGAGGCGGCGCTGGCCATTGAGATGGGTGCGGATGCCGCCGACATCGGCCTGACGGTGCACCCTCATCCGACTCTCTCGGAGACCCTCGCCATGGCCGCCGAGGCCTTCGAGGGCACCATCACCGACCTCTATCTGCCCAAGAAGTCCTGAGCCGGCAGCGCGACTGGCCTGCCGGCATGAGCCGAGCCCCTCGCCGTTACTCCATCAATGTCATCGAGGATGGTGACAATCGGATCCTGTTGCTCCGGCGCGCCCCGGATGCCGGTCTGGGGGCGGGACTCTGGGGGTTTTGTGCCGGTCACATCGAGACGGAGGAGAGCCCCCTCGAATGCTCGGCGCGGGAGCTACGGGAAGAGCTGGGCGGAGACTGCCGGCTCTGCCTACTGAAGGCTCTGGGTCCGGTGGCAGACAGCTATTACGGTGGCAGAATGGAGATCCATCTGTTCCACTATCGCTGGGAGGAGGGCCAAATCCAGCTGAACTCCGAGCACACGGCCTACGCCTGGGTGGACCGCACGCACTACCGCCAATTCTCCGTCATGGATGGTATCGACGAGGACCTGGCCTATTTCGGGATTTGGCCCCGGGGTTTTCTCAACTCCGATCGCCTACCGCGCTGACTGGCTGCAACGGGCAGGCGAGACCGGCGCGCCGGCACCGAAGCGCCCAGGCAACATTCGTGCGGCGTGCACACCGAAGAACATCAGACCAGGCACCAGCTGCAGCAGGATGCGATTGACCGCCGTGCCTTCCTTGACCCAGCGGTAGATGTCGGTGAACAAGAACATGAACAGCACCAGGCCGAGCGCCGTCGCCACTTGCACGAGGCTGGCCCGAGCGGCCTTGTCCGCCACGGCCCGCGGCAGGGCGATCACCAGCAGCAGGGGCCAGAGGTACCAGAACAGGTGCCAGCTGCCGTAGACGAACAGGTACCGGGTCAGCTCCTCCCAGACCGGGTGATAGCCCAGGGCCACCGCAGGAAGGCCTGGAATCTCCAGCCGGCCAAAGGATGCGGCCAAATGCGCCCCCCCCGGCAGCCGCAGGTCGAGTCCACCCACAAGCCACAGCAGCAGCATCGCGATGGAGAGCACCGCGGTGATCGCCATCCAGGCTCGCCGCCCGAGCCGCACCACGCCCAAGGCCGGAAGGAACGAGAACATCCACACCAGACCTTCCTGCTTGACCTGGGTCCCCAGCAAGGCAAAGAGCAGGGCCCACGCACCCTGGCGACGCTCGCCGGAGTGCAGCCACTGCATGAACGCCATGGCCGCCAGGCCGTAGCTGGCCGCCATCCAGAGGTCGGCGTAGCCGGCTAGGGCCACGTGAGTGTCCAACACCGGCAGCGACAACAACAGATAGGTGGCGCCCACTGCCAGCAGCACGGAGCCGCCTGCAAGACGCAGCTGACCGTAACAGGCCAATCCCAGGGCGGCGGCGCATTGCGCCCAGGGAAGATTCACCAGAGCATCGTCCCACTGCCCCAGGCCTTGTGCGACCCACATCTGAATCAGGGGCACGCTGGGTGGATACCAATAAGCTCCGCTGGTGTACACATCGGTCCGACCCGCCTCCAGCCAAGCAGTCTTGCTCACGAAGGGCAGCAGGGCGTGGGCATGAAACCAGACGATGGCACGCTGACCCCAGCTCGCCCAGGCATCCCACGGATACAGAGGGCGCCAGTAGACCTCCATGGCCAGTCCCGCCAGGCGCACGGCCAACAGCGCCAGAAGCAGCGCGAGCAGAGCTTCTCGCCAACCGCTCAGCTCCTCGCCGACCGCCGCCGGCGCACGTCGCCACGGCAGTGTGCCGCCCATCCTGAGGCCGAGCAGCAGCAAGCCCAGGAGCAGGGCCACGATGATGGGAAAGCGCAATGGCAGGCCGGCGGCATCCACCAACCGCATCAACAGCGTGGTGCCCAGCATGCCCAGCACGTAGCCGTAGCCCAGCCGCACGGCCCAGGCCCCTGCGGGCCTCCCGGGCCAGCCCAAGCGCAGCCAGGCGGTGCCGACGGCCCATGGCAGCAGCAGCGCAGTGGCAAGGCCCAGCCAGGACACCTCAGCGCACCCGGTACAGCCGCAGGCCGGGCACCCGCATCGCCAGGCGCATCGCAGACACCCACTCGTCTGCGCCCCAGTACAGGGCTTGTACCTGAGCGTCGAAGTGCACCGCAGTCACCGCTCCCAGTAGCAGCACGTAGTCGCCGCGCCGCAGGTAGCGGGAATCGGGCAGAGTGGTGTCGTCCGACATGACGTTGTGTGGGAGCAAGTAGTAGTTGAGCCGTAGCCGGCGATATTGGTCGTCTCCGGTCGTGCCCGGCGTCAATAGAAAGATGCGCACAGGCCGGCTGGGAAGCCGGTCCCGTACCAGCTGCGCCAGTTGGAATATCTCCGTGTCGTCGGCGGCCTCTCTGCGATCCATGTGGTACAGGCCGGCAAACTGCGCGCGGGTGGATCCCAGCTGTCTCAGCAGATCCAGCTGCCAGCGCAAGTCCACCACGAGCCAGCCCGCGAGCGCCAGCGCGACGACACTACCCATGTGGAGCCCGTGGCGCCCCAGCAGCGCCATGCCCAGGAGCAAGGCACAGGCGACGACCAGCCACAACGCCACGCTGGGCAGCAAGGGCAATTCCGCTGCGCCACCGCCGACAACTCCATTGATGGAGTAGCCGCTCCACCCTTCGGGCTCCAACCAACCGTCGAGGATCCAGCGAACGATACGCCCGGCAGTGGGGCGCTTGGCAAGCAGGGTGACGTCGGCAAGTTGCACCGATTCGCCTTGCGTTCCTTCCACGATCAAGGCGATGGAGCCGACCCTGTCGTGCCAGGAAGGCTGGCTCTTGAGATCCAGTGCCCAGCCGAGCTCATCGGCCGGCCGCAGTGGCACTTCGTGTCTCGGGTCCTCGGGGCTGCGCCGCCACGCGAAATACCAGCGCAGCGGCTGTGTCGGTGCCCCGGAGAGCCTGATGCGCACCGCCGCGAAGGCAGCGGCCTGCAGCTCGGCCACCGGCAGCAGGAGCGCCAGCCGGCGTCCGCCTCCCGGCACGGTGACCACTAGATCCGTACCTAGGGTCTTCATCTCGCCCAGGTCCGGGCGCAGCGAGGCGCCGAGATAGGTCTTGTTGGCAAGCCGAGCATAGTGCCGGGGCAACGAATAATACGCGATGAGTCCGGTCCAGAGGACGATCGCGCTTATCACCAGCGCCAGCATCGTCTCCCAGACCGGCCGCCAGTCCTGCACAGCGGATCGACGGCTAGCCATGGCTCGGGAGTGCACCCGCGATCAGTACTCCTCGGGCTCCACCGGCGGTGTGTGCCGCAGCCGCCCTTCGAGTATGGCCACTCTCTGAATCAGGCGCTGCAGCCTGCGCTCGCTCTTGGAGCGCTCGATATCCATCATCAGAAGCTTGATCAGCACCAGCGCGAAGCCTACGACCAGCGGCAGCACCGGCGGATAGTGGATGCCAAGCACGGGACCCACCAGATCGACCAGCCTGGGGTAGGCGCCGAGCACCGCCACGACTACGGCGATGGGCAGCCACCACAGGGCGTAGCGGCCATGCAGGTGGTCGCGCCGCACCAGATAAAAGATGGCCGCTGCGACCAGCGCGCCGGTTCCGGTCGAAATCCATTGGTAGCTGGTGACCATTGCCAGTCCTCAATCTTGTGCGACGCTGCTGGGCGACGCCAGCCTGCGCCCGGTCTTGCTCAGACACAAGACACCAGTGTGCAGCAGGTAGTATCCCACCGTCAGCCATGAGCTGTAGACCCTGGAGTGACCCACCACACGGTCACGCATTTGCACGGGAACCTCCGTGATCTTCATCCCGTTGGCCCGCAGGAGCAGCAGGACGCCCAGATCCTGGTATTCCAACAAAGTGGCGTCCGGCGTGGCCAGGGTAACCATGGCGCGCCTGCCGTAGGCCCGGAATCCGGACGTGAGGTCCTCCACCCCCAGACCGGTCAGGTAGCGAAAAAACGCCCAGGCCAGACGCCTTGGACGGCTGCCCCGAGCGAGAAACGCGCCGATGGCCACATCCGCCTCGCCGCTGGAGACCACCTCGTGCAGGGCGGGAATGGCCTCTGCACCGTGCTGGCCGTCCGCGTCCATGGTGATGGCCATCTCATAGCCGCAGGCCAACGCGTACCGGATACCCGTCTGGATGGCGCCCCAGGCACCCAGGCGCGCGGCCAGGGGCAGCACCACTGCGCCGGCGTCCCTGGCCGTCGCCACGGTGGCATCCTCGCTGAGATCATCGATGACGACGACTTCAGTGCGGAGGGAAGTCCTGACCTGACGCACCACCTCACCGACGGTCGCGTCTTCGTTGCGGGCCGGAATCAGCACGACGAAGCCGCGGCGCTCGCGGCCCGCCGTCGCAGTGTCCTGTTTCGTCCTCAAGCCCACCACCCGCTCGCCAAAATGGGCGATCTTACGCGATCCGGCCACCCAAGACACCGCCTCGCTCACGGGAGTGGCGGCAGCGGCCTCCGCCTCCACTGCTCGGCATTGCGGCTGGGCGACGGCCAGCCGCCGACCAGGCCGGAGCGAAGCGCCTCGGTGCTCACCCGGCGAGACCGCTGAATCTCCCTCCGCTGCCGACACACGGCCGGCAAGCCTTTGATCGCATCCCGCTTCGCTTGCCACACGCTGGCCCCCTGGCCCTGCAGGCTCAACGCCACCAGGGCACCGAGGTTGAGCGCCAGGTGTATAGGCAGGTAGCGCCAAAGCAGCGCCGCCGGCATGCACTTGAGAAAGGTCCATACCAGGTTGCGGTGCCCGTAGTAGACGGAGAAACGGCTGCGCCTGCCGGCGACTGCGGAGCCCACATGGTGCGCCACGGAGTCCGGCACGTAAAGGCAGCGATGGCCCAGCAGGCGCAGGCGGAAGGCGAGATCCACGTCCTCGAAGTAGCAAAAGAAGCGCTCGTCGAACCCGCCAGCCTGCAGGAACGCCGCACGACGATACATGGCCGCTGCCGCACAGGGTCCGAAGACTTCGCTACTCTCCAGCGCCTCGGGCCTCAGCTTCTCGCCCTCTGCGCGGCGCCAGGCGCGGCCGCTCACGTGGTAGACGTCACCTGCGCCGTCCAGACACTGGCCGGCGGCGTCGGCCTTCATCAGGCGGCTGGCGAGCATGTCGACCCCGGGATGGCGCTCGGCAGCCGCCAAGAGCCGCGCCAGCCAGTCCCGCTCAGGGAACGCGTCCGGGTTGAGCAGCGCGACCCAGTCGCAGTCGGTCAGCGCCGCCACGGACAGATTGTTGGCGGCGGCAAAGCCCAGGTTGCGCCCCGCCTCCATGACCGTGGCGCCCGGCAGGAGTGCTGTGACGGCGCCGGAATCGAAGTCAGCGCTGGCGTTGTCGACGACTATGACCTGGTCCGGCGGACGGGTCTGGCCACCGAGCGCGGCCAGGCACCGGGTCAGGCATTCGGGGGCGTTCCAGTGGACGATCACCACGCCGACGCGGACGCTCATCCCCTGGGCACTCCGACGTCCGCAAGGACCCGCCGGGTGTCCTGCCACGGCTGTCCAATCGGCTGCATGCGCACCTGGCCGATCAATGGAAATCCGTGTCGCCGGACATCAGCCACCAGCGACCCCGCAGGCGCTCCGGAGGCGGGCCGGCAGTCCAGACGCTGGTTGGAACCGCGATGTCCGGGTCTCGGCGCTCGGCGTCGGGATCTACGAAACGGTCGGCGTAGGTCTCGGTGATCCAGCAGTAGACCTCGGCGCAGCCCAGCCCGACCGCCTCTCGCCTCGCCACCGCGAGCAGCAGCCGAATGCTGGCCTGGGGCGCCACCACGTCCACCAGCTCGCAGCGCTCTCCATCCCGGCGCAAGACCAGAATCCCAACCTTGCGGCGCAGCACGCCGCGCTCCAGCAAGAGCACGCGGTAAGCATGCTGCGGGTGGCGAAAATAGCGGTAGTCGAGCCAGCAAGGGTCGCGTACGCCGACGATGGCCTCGGCGAGCTCGGCGCGCATGCGGCGCCACAGGCCGTTCACGATGCGGGCCGTCGCGGGGCTGTCCGGGCCTGAGAGGGCGCTGGTGCGGCAGCCGCTTGGCAGGGGCGCGTCGCTGGCGGGCCAGACCAGCTCCACGATACCGGCCACCTCGGCGTAGAGTCCGTGAGTCTGCGCCAGCTTCATGTGGCGCCGACTGGGAAATCCGAAACCGATAAGGTGACGGGCGCCGTAGCCGGTGTGGGCCTCGGGATAGCTTGCGGCGGTGAGAAAGAACGGTCCCCTGCGCGTCAAGACGCCCCGCTCCGTAGAGTCGACCATCACATCCGCGATCTGACAGGCGTGCTCAGGCGCACCGAAGTACAGGATCTCCCGGGTGATGCCGCCGTAGTGGGCCACCAAGGCCTCACCGTGCCAGGCGATGACTCCCTGGCCACGCCGGGCACCGTATTTCCACTCCCACAGGGAGCGGCTCATCTCCTGACCAAATACCTTGCGGAACAACTCTGCCAAGGGCTCGAAGTACCGGGCCTCCATGTGGCTCACCCGCCACCGCTCGGCGGACCGGCGGCGTAGGTGAATGAGGCGAAAGCCGGACTCTCCGCGGCGGAGGCGGTCGAGCTGCGCGGAGAGATGTGCCTTGGCGCCTTTCAGGATTCCGGAACTCACTCGGGCGGACCGCCGCAGCTCGGCATAACGCTCGCAGAGCGCCGCCTGGCGGGCCTCCAGCACCTCCTTCGCGACGTGGCTCAGGTCCAGGACCTGCTCCACCCAGTAGCCGCAGCGCGCCGCCAGTGCCTCCCAATGCGGAGCCAGACAGAGTCCGTCGTAGGTGGCGCCGGGGCGCTCCAGGGCCATTTCCTCGACGATCGTCAAGCGTCCATCCTCGACCAATGCGGCATAGGCCTTGCCCAGGACTTCCAGGGGATCCTCATAGGCCGTGGCCTCCAGGCAGAGGATGGCGGCCAGGCTACCGGCCGGCGGAGGGCGGTCGCGGACAGCCGTGGGGACTCCGTGGGATCTCAGATAGCGTGCATGCTCCTCGGTCGCGATCTCGATCGCGGGCGCCGGTACGCTGGTGTCGAGCTCCTGTAGCACGCGCCAGACCGGACCGCCGATGACGAGCAGTGGACTTCCACCGGCTGGCAGGAGTTGTGGGAGCCCCACCAGCGAGGGAAGCGGCGCCTCCCCCAGTGAGAGGTCGCAAACGTCTACAAGCCAGGCTAGCGACCTGGCGCCGAGGACTGCAGCCCGGTCGCGGGCTGCCCGGTCAGCCAACGCCTACCCCGAGTGCGCGGGCAGGATCCCGATGCGCCCCGATTTGCCAATGGCGGGGAAGAGTGACTACTCCTTGCTCCAGCCCGTTTTGCGTGACTTCCAGCTCTGCCGCCCCCTGGACTCGATCGTAGGTGTGCAGCGCCTGCTCGCACAACAGGTAGACGTCGACCAGGTACCGGCCCTTGAGCAAGGCGAAGCGGGGGAAGGTCACGACCAGGTGGCCGCGGCCGGCTCCGTCTCGGTCGATTAGCATGCCGTCGTTGACGGTGCCGGCACTGGAGATCATACGGCCGTCGGCCTCGGTGAACACCACCGCCAACGACGGTGGTGGCAGCGCCGGGTCCGATACTAAATGCACCTCGATAGTCACGTCGCTGCGTGCCGAGCGCACCGGCAGCGGCCGGCCGCTGCCCTCCCGCGTCGCCACGCGCACTTCGGCGATGCGAGCCGTGCCTGGGGCGGCGGAGCGCATTGCTTTGGGCGGCAGCGGGGAGGGCGCCGGCTGCGCCCCGGGTGCCGGAGGCAGCGCACCCCCCTGAACGAAGTCGTCGTAGCTGGTCACTACCTGTGCAGGATCGCCGTCCATGATGACTCTGCCACTGTGGAGCCAGAGCACGCGCGAGCATATGGCCTCGACCTGGTACATGGAGTGGGAGCAGAACAAGATGGTCTTGCCCGCGTCGCGGAAGCTCATGATGCGCTCGAATGAGCGGCGGGCGAAGGCTCCGTCGCCGACCGAAAGGGCCTCGTCGATGACGAGAATCTCGGGGGCGACGCAGGTCGCGACGGCAAAAGCAAGGCGCACGAACATGCCGGAGGAATAGGTCCTGACCGGCTGGTCGATGAACTCACCGATCCCCGCGAAATCGCGGATCTCCGCGTAGAGCGCCTCTACCTCCTGGCCGCTCAGCCCCATGACGGCGCCGCTCAGGTAGACGTTCTCTCGCCCCGTCATCTCGGGGTGGAAGCCCGCTCCGAGCTCCAGCAATGCGGTCAGACGACCCTTTACCGCGACCCGTCCGGTGGAGGGTTGCAGGGTCCCCGAAATGAGCTTGAGCAACGTGCTCTTGCCTGCCCCGTTGGCACCGATGATTCCGAGCACCTGACCGGAGGGCACTTCCAGGTCCGTGGGATGCAAGGCCGCGATGCTCTGGTGTCGCGACCGGCCGGAAAGCACTTCGCGCAGGCGATCCAGGTCGTGGCGGTACAGGGAATAAGACTTACCCGCCCCGTGCAAGCGTATGGCGGTCAAAGCGCCTCCCGCACATGTGGCTCGCTGCGGCGAAACATCACCCAGGCCGGCCCAAGCAGCAGGGCCCAGACCAGCACGGGACGCAGCAGATTTCCGGCGGTATAGGGCAGGCCTTGCAGCAGGCCGTGTATCACCGCCATGAGGTCGGCGAAGGGGTTGAGCGCCCACCACGCCCGTACGGGCTCGGGCAGCATCTGGGGCATGTAGAGTATCGGCGTGAGATACATCAGCATGGTCACGAGGAAGGGAAAGACCTGGCCCACCTCTCGAAGAAACACTCCGACCACTGCCAACATGTAGCAGATCGGCACCAGCCAAAGCATGAGTCCAAGCATGATGGCCGGAGCCCTCAGCGCGACGACCGGCCCCTGCAGCAGCAGCACGGTGCCGACGTAGACCACGCCGTAAATGCTGCCCGAGACCAGCAGCGGCAGCAGGGGCAGAATGGGCAGAGGGAACGCCGAGCGGCGGTAAAGCGCACCGAATTCCGTCAAGATGGCCAGGCTTCGGTTCATGACCTCGGAGACCATCAGCCACGGAACCATGCCGATGAGGAAGTAGTCGAGGAAGGAGACCTTGCCCGGAAATCTCACCCTCAGAACGAAATCGAGCAAGAACCAGAACGCGAGCACCTGCAGTCCGGGCTGCAGGATCATCCATATCCCGCCGAGGGCCGTACCGGAGGTACGGACCGCGATGTCGCGCTTGGCCAGCAAGCGCAACAGCTCGCGGTGCCCCCATAGCAGTCGCAACGGCTGGCGCGCGCCGCTCAGGGAGTGCACGGCATACTTGAGGCCAAAACGCACGGCCCGCAGGACGCCCGTGGTCACGCTCATGTCTAGGACCTCTAGCCGCCCCGAGCATACCATCCGGGTAGCCTCACCGCCTCACCGGTGCCAGCCTGGTACGTTGCAGATTCGGTGGCTTGACCGCGCCGGCGCCTCGGGGCGTGCCGGCGCGGCCTGCGCCATCAATAGCGGAGAAACCGCTGGTTCTGGGCGGTCTTGAACACGAAATACCAATGGCCGTCCATCCACACCCACTCCGACTTGACGTAGTCATCGGTCGGTGGGACGGAGAACTGCTCGCCTGCGACGATCTGCTCGGGCACTTCGAAGGTGTACAGGATCGGCGCATACCCGACATTCCCATGGATCTCCACTTTGCCGATGTCGTGGCGCTTGAAGATCACGTTGGCCTGCCGGCCTGCGAACTGCTGCTTGCTGACCTTGGCACGGAAGTAGGGATCATAGTAATCGTAGGTGTCCACGAATTTCCCCTGCTCACGGAGCTTCCAGAACTCGTCGGCCCGTTTGTGCAGCAGCTCCGCCCTCTGCGCCTCGGAGATCGAGGCATGCTCCGGTGGCGCCACTACCGTGCCGTCGGAGGTGAAGGCGAGCTTCCGCTCGACATACTCGGCCTTGCGCAGATCGTCGCTCATGCTGCGTAGATAGAACAGCGAGACGCTGTTCCCGTCCACCACCAGCTCGGGGTTGACGGCCGCGTGGGCGGGATCGGTTAAATGACTGGGAGCGCTGGCCCAGGTCTTTCCGCCGTCCGCCGATGTAGCAACATATATACCCGGACGAATACTGCTGTAATCCTGCCAGGCGATCACGAGCCGGTCCCCGGGTAGGGCGGCGATGGTAGGGTTGAGCGCCTGGGTAATTGATTCGCCCTTCCGATCGATGCGCTGGGCAGGGCCGTGCCACTTGCCGGTGACGGTGTCCAGTCGACCGAAATCGATCTCATTGGGCGTCTCATCGGGCTTGGCGGCGTACACGAGAATGATGGCGCCGGTGGCCGTGGCCGCGCTCAGCTCGCTGTTGACGGACTTCTCGGAGCCCGGCAGAACACCCAGCGACTGCCAAGTCTTGCCATCGACAGTGCGGTGAGCAAGGACGCCGACGGTGTTTGCATGTCCGAAGTGATAGAAATAGCCGTCCTGCACCAGGACGAGATCCTCCGTGACGAAGTGCTCACCCGTGTAGATCGGTATCACCGGTCGCCAGGTCTTGCCCCAGTCGTCCGAGGTCCGCGCAACCAGTCGCAGCTCAGACTTGCCCCCAGGAAGCGCCGTCACATACTCCTTCCAGGTCGCGATGAGATGCGAGCCGTTGTAAGCGAGCTTGGGCTCGATGGCACCCGGCCGACCGACCTTGGAGCCATCTTTCTGAATGTGGGCCTCAACGGCGTCCAGGCGTGTATCGCGCTCTTGCCAGGTGTGGCCGTCGTCCAACGAATAATTGAAGAAAATCTTATATTGCTTGTCGCGCTCGTCCATGTAGATGGCGCCCAGGTGGCCGTTGCCATCCGAGGCGAATGAAGCGGGGCTCAGGGCGCCGGCATCCCGGTTGATGATCTGGGCCGGGCGGAAAGAGCGGCCCCCGTCATCGGATGCACTGAAGTAGAGGAACTTCTCACCACTGGGTTTCGTCTTCTTCCACCACAGCGCATAGACTTGGTCTCCTTGCAGCCCCAGAAACGGGTAGCGCCCCGCGACGTCGCCGAGATTCTCCCCCAGCGGAATCGGCTTGTCTCCGCGCTCGAGCTCCGCGGTCTTGCCTGCGCTCGGATACAGCGTGTAGACGATGCCGTCGCGAATCCGGGTCTCGGGGGTGTCATAGAGCCCCACCCAGTCGAGATTTGTCTTCAGGACCCTCGCCGCCGGTGCGGCAGCGCCGGTGATGGCGCCGGGTCCCTGGGTCGGAAGATTGCTGCAGGCGGCCTGCAGTAGGCACACCGTGACGGTCAGTTTGACCGCTCGCCACTGATTCATTTGGATGCTTCTCCGAGGGGGGTTCTTAAGCGAGTGCCAAGGCGGGGGTGGGGTCAGTTGCCGAGCACCCGCGCCGCTTGCCAGAGCAACTGAGGAGATCGCCTAGCTCCGGAGCCGCGCACGCTCATCCATATGAACGCAACGTCGCCAGGTCTCGATGCCTGTCGACTCGGATGGGTGCAATACCACGCAAAGCCAGAGACGGCCGCGTCGCGTCAAGGTGCGCGCTCGCAGAGCAGGTGCGGCGTCGTGAACGAGAAGAGGCGGATGCTTACGCATCCGCCTCCGGCCTTCATGAAGCACTTACGAACTTAGTACGGAAGGTTCGGGAAGGCGTTCTCGAGGCTGTGAGCCGTGCCGATGCCGCCCGAGTGCTCGATCTTCGTAAAAAGGGCGCCGGTGGCACCCGTGAGGAAGTTCGGAGCCACACCCTCCCACACATAACCGCCGTTGGCGGAGTGGGTCAGCTGGGCAGCCGTCATGATGTCGCTCCGATCGATGACCTCGTGACAAATGATGTCTTTGAGGATATTGCCGCTACGCGGATTCTCGTCACGATCCCACACGAAGCCGAACACGTCGAACAGGGTGACCTCCCCAGTCCAGTTGAAGATGTTATCCATGCCAACACCGGTCACCAGCACGTACCAGCTGGTGTCGACGATGGCGGTGGGGTACCAGGTCATGTCGAACGAGTTGTGGGACGTGAAGATGCTGTTCCAGATACCGATCAGCGGACTGCCCGGGTTGTTCAGGCCCTTGTAAGCGGTCAGCAGGTTGTTGGTGGTGTCATAGATGATCGCCTGACCGCGGATGGTGCTCTCCGCACCGGTCTGGTCAGAAACCATCATGAAGCCCTGGGCCGGGGACACGAGGCTATAGGCGGGTGCTGAGAGGTCGCCGAAGGCCGTCTGCAGGTCCAGACCGCTCAGGCTCGGATCCGCAACGGTCTGCTGTATCACGTCCCAAGAGGTTATGGTACCGAAGGCGTCTTCATGCTGACACTCTTGAACGGGCGTAGTCAGGTCGTCGTAGTTCCAGATGTAGTGGAGAGTGGAATTCAGGTCGGTGTGCAGCATCAGGAAAGTGTACACACCGCCGCCAGTCTGATAGAACGGAAACAGCAGGGAATCGGCCTGCACCTGCGAGGCCCCCAACGCCATCCCCAGGCTCATTGCTGCAGCCAAGGTCTTCTTCTTCATACCAAAATCTCCTTTAAGCTCTCAAGCTCTTGATTCGCGAGTTCGCTAAGCCGTCTTGCGGCCTGCGGTCACAGAGACGGACTTACTGTGCGGTGCCATCTGCGGTGCCACAGAAACGCGTATCGACCTGCTGGCACAGACCAGCGGCCATATCCTCGGCGCTCGACATCTCGTCGAAGCTCACCCAGGCGCCGGCGCGGTGACCGGTGACGTCGAAGCCATGAACCGTCAAACTGAATTGTGCTTGCGCCGCGGACTCAAGAGCTAGATACCCTCCCACTGCGAGGGCGGCCGCAGTTGCAATAACCTTTACCTTCTTCATTCTGCCCACTCCTTATCCAAGTAATAGAATTGGCCAACCAAAAAAACCCGTAGCCGTGCCACCCTAGCGCGAGGGCCTCACCGTCTGCAGGAATCAAAGCCCGTATTGCGGTGGCCGTTTCGGATAACACCGGAGCCATTATACTACCCCCCGATGGCCTGTCAACGCCTGCTGTGCCGAAAAGCAACGACATTGATGATCATTTACCACAGATAGTGCAAGCGGCTCGGCCGGGGACAAGGGTTGCTGGCTACCTTTAGTAGAACGCGTAGCTCGAGGCGAACATAGCCCGGCGCGCAGGTCGTGTCAAGCGCCAGGCCGGCGGAAATCTCCGCCGCGCGTGCTGGCGTTACACCCAAAAGCTAAGGAACTGGTGAAGAATTCCGACGGCCCAGTCCGACTCCGGTCGGGGACTCGCCCGCGCCCCCTCGTCGTCTCTGCTTCACGAACGCCGGCGCCATGTGTTGCGCCCATGCAACGCTGGGAACGACACCGTCTCATCTGCGCCAGCTCTCCGGCACCGGCTCGCGTGCCCGAAGATTCAGCTTCCAACGTGCGCGATATGAATCGCTTGGACCGGCCCGCCTTCGCCGCAACAGGCCCACATGGCGCGGTATGCCGCCTCCAAGTGCCGCACGTAACGCGCCGAGTCGAATAACGCGGAGCTCGGCAGCTGAGCCCGTAAGCGCCGCTTGAGGCTCTGGCGCCGTTCCACGTCCAGGCCCAAATTCACGGCGAGCTGCTGATAGCTGGCCTCATCTGCGGCCACCAGGTCCGGGAGCCCAACTGCCCGCACCAGGCTGGCCGCCACGCGGGCTGGAAATGCTCGGCCTGGGCAGGTGAGCACTGGCACACCGGCGCGCAGCGCATCGCTTGCCGTAGTGTGACCGTTGTACAGCGGGGTATCCAGAAACACATCCGCCAGCCGCAGGCGGTCCAAATGCTGCTCGCGGGGAAGCACCGGGGCAAACACCAGTCGCTCTGCGGCTAAGCCGCGCCGCTCGGCCTCCCTCCGTAGGGCGGCGTCTACACTCTCCCCCAAATGCAGCAGCCACAGCACGCTGCCCGGCACCTGCCGCAGGATGCGCGTCCATATATCGAAGATCCCCGGCGTGATCTTCTGCGTCCCGTTCATGCAGGTGTAGACGACCCCAGATCGGGGCAGCCCTGCCTCCGCACGTGAGGCAATGGGCGCTGCCGCTGGTGCCAGCCAGGGGTCGTTAACCTGATAGCAGTCCGGCAGGTAGACTGGCACCTCCGTATAGTAGCGCTGGTCTTCTTCCGGCAGCACGGTGGTGTCTGCAATCAAGTAGTCCACGTAGCCAGCCCCAAGCGTCCCGGGATAGGCCAGGAAGCTCACCTGGACCGGTGCCGGACGCAGTGCGAAGAGCTCTGGACGTCCGTACCGGGTATAGCCCTGCAGATTCACCAGAATATGGATGCCGTCGTCATTGATGCGCTGCGCCATCTCGGCGATAGACAGGCCGCTGAGGTCGACATGGTGGTCGCAGCCCGCAACGATATCGCGATAGTAGCTGCTATCAGGTGTGGGCCGCAGGTCGTAGGCATAAATCTCGAATTCGGGGCGGCTGTGCTGGGCATACATGGTCCGAGTGAGATGGCCGGTGGCGTGGTTGCGGAAATCCGCCGAGACATAGCCGATGCGCAGCCGCCGCGCCTCCCTAGGATAAACGGGCGTGAACGCCCGACACGCCTTCTTGACGTGTACCGCAACGGTCGCCGCCGTCCAGCGGGCCACACCCAGGCGCAGGTCCATGCTAAAGGGCAGCAGGTGCGTACAGAAAGCGCGCACGGGGGGCGGCTCACCCGCCTCGAGCGCCTCGCTGGTGGATGCGATGAGCTCCATGGTTCGCTCACGGTAGTCGGTCCAGTCGCAGTGCTTTAGCCCAATCATGATGCTGTCCGTGTAGAGCAGGCGCGCGTCGACTGGGCGCTGAAACGCATCTGGGGGCTCCGCTGGCGCCCCTGCGTCGGCCTCGAAGGCCAGCGAAGGCTCCTCCGATTCCCCTGGCGAGAGCTGGCGCAGGCGCGCCAACAACTCGTCGGCTTCTGCAAATCGCCGCGTTGCCGCCAGCACGTATGCCCGCAAATACAGGGCGACCGGATCGCCCGGACAAGCCACGGCGAGCGCCTTCGTCAGCGGCTCTGCCTCTACCAAGTGGCCTTGCCGCAGCAGCTTCTGGCCCACCGCCACCAGGACAGCCGCCTGACCGCCATCCCGCAAGGCATCTTCCGGTAGCCACCCCAGCATCTGCTCGACCGAGCCTCCGACGAGATACTGCTCGATGAGTGTGACGGCGAAGTCCCCCAGCTCGGAGTGGGCCGCCTGCGCGGCGAGGGCCACGGGCAGCGCTTCCTGCCATCGCCCGAGCTCGACCAATGCGAGAATCCGGTTGGCTACCAATCCGGCAGCCTGCGGCTGCCTGCGCAGGGCCTCCTCGCTGGCACGTAGGGCCTCCGCGGCCTGACCACAGCCGAGCAGCGCCGTGCCCAGATTGGTCTGCAGTCCCAAATCCTGCGGCGCGAGGCGAAGCCCCTGGCGCACGGTCTCCAATGCCTCCGGGAAACGCTCCAGCTCTAGCAGGGCGGCGGCCTTATTCAGATAGGCGTCCGTGCGCCCGGCGTCCCGCCGCAACAATGTGTCCGCAGCCGCGACCGCCTCGGGGTAGCGACCCAGGGCATGCAGGGAGACGCAGCGGTTGGCCTGAAGATCCGGATTGCCCGGGTCCACCTCCAGCGCGGAGTCCACGCATGCCAGGGCCTCCCGGTGGCGCCCAGCGGCCAGCAAGACGCCGATCTCCAACGAGCGAATAGGGCTGAACTCCTCGCCCCGGGCACGCGCCCGAGCGAGGGCTTCCAGGGCCACGTCGAACTCCCGTGTCGCGGCGCGCATTTCCACCAGTAGCCGCAACAACGGCTGGCTCGCCGGCACCGCTGCCAGTGCCCGCTCACAGGCTTCGATGGCGCCCGCGGTATCACCACGCTGCCAGCTCAGTCGGGCAAGCCACGTCGCGGCCTGCTCGTCGCCCGGATCGGCATCGAGACAACGGTGCAGCAGACTCCCGGCCCCTGCCGCGTCTCCGGCGGCGAGCAATTGCTGTACCCTGCTCAGCACTTCAGGATTCATAGGCAGACAAGTTGGTCAGGACTACGGCCACAAAGGCCGCCGCAAGCGCTGGGCAGCTCCCTGGCTCAGGACTCATCGGACGGCTGCTGTCCCGGCCGTCCGCCGCTCAGCGCAGCCTCGTCGGGCCTGTCGTGGTCGTGCCCGCCTCGGGCATCCGGCCGATGCCGCGCAGCTTGCCGCGCAGCTCCTCGGTGACCCGGCGAGCCTCTTCCTGGTCACGCACGACCTTAGGCGTGATGAGAACCAGCAGCTCCGTGCGCTTGGTATCGTCGGTGGTACTTCCGAATAGAGGACCCACCACCGGCATGTGATAGAGCCCCGGGACACCGCTCTCGGAAACGGTGCCCTTCTCGGTGATGAGGCCACCCAGCACCAGCGTCTCCCCGGTCTGCACCGCCACGCTGCTAGTGATGGAGCGCTGCAGGAAGCGCCGCTGGTTGGTCGTCGTCTCAATCTCGCCCAGGTCTGTGACTTCCTGATTGACGTCCATGGTGACCAGTCCGCCGGCGTTCACCCGTGGCGTCACGCCCAGCAGCACACCGGTGTCCCTGTACTGAATCGACTGCGTGGTCACCCCGCCATCCGTGGTGGTGGAGCCGGTAAGCACGGGAACCTGGTCGCCGACTTTGATCTCGGCGGTCTGGTTGTCGATGACCATGAGATGGGGAGAGGAGAGTATCTTGACCTTGGACTGGCCGGCAAGCGTGTCCAGCAGCGCCAGCACCTCTCCTGCCCCGCCCGTCAGGGCGTAGTTGAAGCTTCCCCCACCCAAAAAGACGTTGGGATCCTCGTTGTCGGTCTCCAGATTCAACGAGCCGATACCGCCGTACTTGTTGCCGATGCCGCGGTTCTTGAAGAACCACTGCAGTCCATATTGCAGGCTGCCGGAGAGGGTGACCTCCGCGATGGTGGCCTCGATCAGCACCTGTCTGGGCACCTGGTCGAGCTTGCGAATGGCCATTTCGATCTTGCTGTAATCGGCTGGCGTGGCCAGCACCACCAGCGCATTGTTGAACTCGTCCGCAATGATGCGCGCCGGCTCGCTGCCGGTCGAGAGGGTGATGTCGCTGGCGCTGGCCGGCGTGGCATGGGCCGCGGCGGTCTTGCTGCCCGCCTCGCCCGGCTTCGACTTCAGCTCGGCAGGCTTCATGCCGGGCGCGAGTCGAGGCGCTGCCGGCTTGGCGCCGCGTCCCCCTTCGCCGAATACCTGGCTCAGCACCTGGGCGAGATCGGCTGCCTTGCCGTTCTGCACGTGGTAGACGTAGAGGCGCCGGCCGGACTGGTCGCCACCCTGATCCAAGCGCTCGATCCAGCGCTTGGCCTGGTCCAGGTACTTGGGCTGCTGGGTCACCACCAGCATGGCGTTCATGCGCTCCACGG
>CAYQDX010000039.1:0-19224 GCA_964416345.1 uncultured Ectothiorhodospiraceae bacterium | reverse complement strand
GCCGCGAGGACCGTCACGGCCATCGCCATGGTCACTGAGCTATTGGCATAACCACCATCCCGGCTCCTAGCGGGCACGAGTTTCCCCGGGAAATTCGTGCCCGCCGCCGCGTATCGTTGACTATCCTGATCGTCACCGCTACTTCGGCGCTTGGGGACGTGCCCCGGGGGATGACCATGACGGATCCGCGCACTACCGAGGCCAGGACACTCATGACGACATATGCGGAGCGCACGGGACTCACGACCGAGCGCCCGCCGCAGCGCTATCTGTGGACCGACGCCTTCGCGGTGTGCAACTTCCTGGGTCTTGCGCGGCCGACCGGCGATGAGCGCTACCGCCGGCTGGCCCTGAAACTGGTCGATCAGGTCCACCATGTCCTCGGATGGCATCGGCCCGACGACTCCCGCAAGGGCTGGATCAGCGGGCTAAGCGACAGCGAGGGGGAAGCCCATCCGACCCACGGCGGACTGCGCATCGGCAAGCCGCTGCCCGAGCGCGGCCCGCAGGAGCCCTACGACGAGCGCCTGGAGTGGGACCGTGACGGCCAGTACTTCCACTACCTGACCAAGTGGATGCACGCCCTCGACCAAGTAGCACGCGCCACCGGAGAACCGCGCTATAACCTGTGGGCGCGAGAGCTCGCCCACACCGCCGAGCACGCCTTCACCTACCCGGCCGGCGGCACCGGCCAACCCAGCCAGATGGTCTGGAAGATGGGCATCGACCTCAGCCGGCCGCTGGTGGCCTCGATGGGCCAGCACGACCCGCTGGACGGCTACATCACCTACCTGCAGCTGCAGGCGACTGCCACCGAGGCGTCCGAATCCGCCGCGGGCCCCGGCCTCGCGGAAGAGACCGCAGAGTTTGCCGCAATGCTGGCCGGCAGCCAGCTTTCGACGCCTGATCCGCTCGGCATCGGCGGCCTGCTCGTCGATGCCTACCGTGCCGCACAGCTCATGGACCGCGATCCCGAGCCGGGTGACCGCTTGTTGGAGCACCTGCTCGGCGCCGCACTCTCCGGCCTGCAGTACTACGCCAGGAGTCCGGAGCTGCGAATGCCCTCGGACTCCCGGCTGGCATTTCGGGAGCTGGGCCTGGCCATCGGACTGCATGCCGCGGCGCGGATGCGGCAGGAGGCCGAAGGGTTTCCGCGGCGGGCCTATGCCAGCGCTGCGGTGCGCGAGCGGCTGCAGGCCTTGCGGCTATATGCAACCCTGGCGCAGCAAATCGAGGATTTCTGGCGCAACCCCACCGATCGCCGAGGAGGCACCTGGGCAGAGCACCGCGATATCAACGAGGTCATGCTGGCCACCAGCTTGAGGCCCGAGGGATTCCTGGTGCTTCGTCCGGCCACATGAACGCCGAGCGCGCGCCCGCCATCTAGTACTCCATCCAGCTGATAATTACGCAATTATCAGCTGGATGGAGCACGAGTCTCCAACGGCGATAACAATGCACGCATGAGTCGTCCGGAAAGCTCTCGCATGGGGTCCGCGATACGCTGCAAATACATCCCAACATGGGCACTCGGAGAGGCTAGGCGTCCAAGTCTGGGATGAGCTCGCTCTCCAGGGCGGTGATCATGTCCTTCAACAGCAGCTTGCGCTTCTTCAGGCGGCGTAGCAGAAGCTGGTCCACGGCTGGCTGCGACGACAGGCGGTTAATCACCTGATCAAGGTCCCCATGCTCGATCCGAAGCTGGTAGAGCCGATTTCTCAATGCTTGTTGCTCTTCATCCATCGTGCACGCGGCCTCACAGGCTAGACGCCGAACAGGGCCAGCACCTCGCCCACGCGGTTGCGCTCGTCGCCTTTGCAGCTGATGGAGCGGCGTACGTCGAAGTAGCGGCGTTGGCTCCCTGCGTAAAGCTCACGCGTCCATGGGGTATCGTGGTTGGAGACTAGCACCGGCACGCCACGGCGCGCCAGCACCGCGGCGGCCTGGGCCAGAGCCTCCTGCTCTGCGGCACCGAAGCCGCCGCTGCTGTAGCTGGTGAAGAACGCCGTGGCGTTGAGCGGCACGTAGGGGGGATCCGCGTACACCACGTCCCCGGGACGGGTGGCATCCAGGACCTCACGAAAATCGGCACAGAGCAACTCCGCGCGGCCGGCCTTGGCGGCGAAGGCATGCATCCCCTTTTCGGGGAAATGAGGGTTCCGGTAGCGGCCGAAAGGCACGTTGAAGCTGCCCGAAGCGTTGTAGCGACACAGCCCATTGTAACCATGGCGGTTGAGATAGACGAAGAGAGCCGCACGCTGCACGGGGTCGGCACTGGTGTTGAAGCGCTCTCGCAGCCTGTAATAGGCGTCCTCCCTGTTGTTGCGTGGCTCGAACAGGCGCCGTGCCTGATCGATGAAGCCCTCGCCGTGCACCTTCAAGGCCTGATACAGGCCGATGAGATCCGGGTTGGCGTCCGCAATCAGGTAGTCGTCGTAGTCTGCATTGAGAAACACCACTGCCGAGCCCGCAAAAGGCTCCACCAGGCGCCTGCCGGCGGGCAGCTGCGCCAGAATCCGGTCCAGAATCGAGGACTTGCCACCTGCCCACTTGAGGAATGCCCGTTGCGGCCGGCTGTCGGTGGGACTCGGGACGGGGGCGGGAGCCGCGAAGAGATCTTGTTGCAGCATGGACGCTCCACTCCAGATGAGCCGCCGCATTATAGCCTGCGCGGGCGCCACGGGAACCCCCAGCCCGCTCGGCTTGGGCGCATGGCGACGTTTGCCGGTACAATATGCTCACCTGCCACTAGCCAAGCGCGGAGCTGAGGTTTCATGGAGTCCCGGATCGTCGACCTGGAAATCCGCCTCACCCATCTGGAAGCCTCTCTGGAGGAGCTCACCCACGGTGTGCTGCGCCAGGAGCGCGTAATGCGGCATCTCACCGCGGAGCTGGAGGAGGTCCGGATGATATTGCGCGAGCTGGTCGGATCGCCGGTCCTTCCTGCGTCGCATGAAACGCCGCCACCTCACTATTGACGGGATTGACCGGGTCACGGGCTGGGCGGCCCCGGGATCGCACTCTCCGGCACCGTCTGGGCATGGGGGTGGGCATAGGGCCCGAAGCCGAACGGCCCCCGGCCGTCATAGGGACAGCCGTAGGTGTAGCTGCTGAGCGGCCCCTGGGCGACAAAGCTCAGACCGTCTGCAGCCAGAGAGCTCTCCTGCGCCGGGCGCCCGACGCGGCTGCCCAACAACGCCAAAGCCAAGCCCAGAGCACCAAGCGCGACGGCGACGCCGAGTGCCCTGTGGAAAATGTTCATGAATGTGCTCCGCTCGTCCTGACATCGACCGCCCGCCCATGGGCGACGCTCGCCTTATATAGGTATATTACTATTATGTAATATCATCAAGTCATAATTCTTCACCGCGCCCGTTCCGGTCCTGCCAATCGATGGCTATTTCGGGGGAAGACCGGCTCGCCGGCTGGGCACCATGCTCGGCGCCAGATTCCGACCGGTGCAGGGCAGCAGTGACTGCGACGCGCCTCAGGCGTTCACGTCTATGTTGAGCAAAGAGTCGCTGACCCGCAGGCGGACATCCCCCAATGGCAACGCCGCGACCGCGACTTGGCGCAGCTGTGCCTGGGGGTGACCTTGCTACGCCTGCAGGGGTGGCTCCCGGCCGCAGCCACGCACGAGCGCCGGATGGGCTCAGGCCGGCAGAATCGTGCATACCACCCGTCGCTCTGCCCGCGGACCATCGAATTCGCAGAAGAACAGGTTCTGCCAGGTCGACAGGCCGAGCTTGCCGTCGATGATGGGCACGGTTTCCGATGGGCCGACCAGCCCGGCCTTGAGATGGGCGTCGCCGTTACCGTCCTGTCGATCATGCAGCCACACGTCGCGAGGGATGAGCTGGCGCAGCAGATGGATGACGTCGGTTTGCACGCTCTCGTCCCAGTTCTCCTGAACCATGATGGCCGCCGTGGCGCCCTGGGCGTAGACGCACAGCACGCCGCGCGCCACGGCGCTGCGCTGCACCAGGCGCGCCACCTGCGGCGTGAGGTCCACCAGCTCCTCGCGCTCCCGTGTGCTCAGTGTCAAGGTTTCCTGCATCTCGCCCAGCCTCAATTGCGCCGGTAGCCCCGCGGGCCAGTGGCCACCGATTGGAAAGCAGCTTCATCCGCCCCAGCCACCTGAGGACGCTGAACTTTCTGCCCTTAAGCCTGGGTGCGGGCGCCCCCGGCTCCTTCCAGCACCGCGAGACGCTGCCAGGCCTCGGGCAGGGTGTGCCCGGCCTGTGCCAGGCCGCTGAGTAAATCCCGGGCCTGGCCGCGCAGCTCGGTGAGCTGCACCTCGTCGAACAGCACCAGGACCGCACGCAGCGCATCTTCCTGCTCGCCCAACAGCACCGGCACCAGCTCCTTCGGCGCGATGGGGGAATCGGGTCGCAGCAGGTCGGCGACAACCGCATGCTGAAGCATCTGGTAGTGCAGCGCCCGGGCGTGCTCTTCTCGCTCCAGCTCCCAGCGCGCCCGGGCATCCTCGCCCGCGCCCTCCCAGACGGCACGCATGATGATGCCCGCCAGGCGCCTCAGCCCGTCCAGATGACTGGTGTGGCTGCCACCCAGGCTGGCGCAGCGCTCGTAGAGCTCGTCCGTGCGCTCCTTGAGGGCGAGGATCACCTCGCTGTCCGCCCGCGGCGGCAGGTCCATCGCCTCCTTGACCAGCGTGCGGAACGCCGCCTGGAAGGCCTCGGCCTCGGCCTCGTCCTTGAGTCGGGCCCGATCGACCTCGGCCTGACAGACCTCGCGCTCTGCAGCCGCGAACAACGGATTGCCGGCCTTGCGCCGCAGGTGTCGTTCCCAGCAACCAGGGTTGGCGCTGAATACCAGCTTGGACACGCCCCGACGCCTCCAGGTCCTCAGCTAAAGCAGCCGATTACGCGACGGCAGGCCCGCTCGGGCGGCGGGATAGCCGGTGCCCGGCAGGAAAACCCATGCTCAAGGCTTGGATAGCTCAACCGATTCACTCATCCATGTTGCAGGCCGAAACCGACCGCTTCAACCCGGAGGGACTGTGGTTAATGGTCTTGCTGGCGCTCAGAACGCCACCTCCGTACAGCCCGTCGCCCTCGCGGCATCCAGCTTCGCCGCGGCGCAATCCAACATCCCCGCGGCGGTCGGCGATGCGCTGCGGGCATCCGTGCAGCACAGCCCCATGGCGGCGACGACACTGAGGTAGCCCGCCGAGGACTTGACCGGGCGCAGATTGATCGCCTGCAGTAAGCGTTTGAAGTTCTTGGGTCGCACGTCGACGGGGTCCGGGTAATGCATGGCCACCGCAAACTGGTTGGAGGACAGACGGGCCGTGAGGTCGGTGGGGCGCACGGAGCGCTCCAGGCGATTGGCAACGCTGCGCAGCACCTCTTCGACCACCTTCGGCCCGTGCCGATCCTGAACCACGGCAATGTCCTCCAGACTGACCACGCCGCAGCACACGGCGCCGCCGCGGGACTCCATCAGCTTCAGCAGTGATTCAAGTCGCTGCAGCAAGCCGCGGCGGTTACCCAGCCTGGTGAGCCCGTCGATCGTGGCCCGCTCCTCCAGCTCGTGGCGCAGAGTCTTCATGGCAGCCAGCAGGCCGTTTTGCAGATGGGCGATGCGACCAGCCGCGCGCACCCTGGCGGCCAGCTCGTGCTTGTTTGGGGGCTTGGTGAGGTAGTCGTCCACGCCCCTGTCGAAGGCTTCCATGAGCGGCTCGATTCCCTCCTTGGCGGTCAGCAGCACGATGCTGGTGTAGTGGTCGGTCTCCTCATCGAGCTGGCGGACCCGGTCGGTGAGCGCCAGACCGTCCATCTCCGGCATCACCCAGTCCGCCAGCA
This sequence comes from uncultured Ectothiorhodospiraceae bacterium, assembly GCA_964416345.1. GTDB lineage: Bacteria > Pseudomonadota > Gammaproteobacteria > CAYQDX01 > CAYQDX01 > CAYQDX01. Next base: position 13,399 of record CAYQDX010000039.1, on the reverse strand, counting down.
CCACGTCGGCGGGGCACTGCTGCAGCATCTGAAGGGACTCGGATGGCGTGTTTGCGATGCGGATGTCGGCATAGCCGACGTTGGTCAACATCTGGCGCACCAACGTACAGCTGAGCTTCATGTCGTCGACGATCAGGATTGCCAGCTCGTCTTTGTTCATGGGCACATTGGCACTCCAGCGAGATACGGCGCCCGCGGGCGTCGCGTAGACGGACGGTGCGGGCCGGATACCTTATAAGCAATTCCGCGGATACTGTCCATGGTCGTTCTTCCCGCCGGCTTTCTTGCCAAACCGGCGAATTGCGCGCATCCTTCGCCGTCCAGGAGCACACTCACGTGCGCGATCAAGCCCTTAAGCCGGCTACGTCCGAGAGGCGACGATGTCGGCACTGACCTGTCTGCTGGCTGCAATCGTAGCGGCACTGCTGCTCTCTCCCACCGGCGGTGCCGCGGTGCCGCCCCAGGATGCATCTCACTGGGGCTCTGAAAGTGGCCGAGGGCCCCTGGCATTGGGGGGAGCTGAGCCTGGATTACGCCCTCTGCAAGGACGGCAAGCACCAGTCCCCGGCGAGGCAGGAGTACTCGGAGCCGCTGCAACAGACCAATGTGATCCATCTGCTGCCGTCCGACCTGAGCTACTACCGCTACACTGGATCCCTCACCACGCCGCCGTGGACCGGGGGGTGAAGTGGATCCTGCGGAGCGGCCGGTGGAGCTGTCGGCAGAGCCGCTGGCGCAGCTCAAGGCGCTTTGCGCGCACAACGTGCGTCCGGTGCAGCCGTTAAACGGCCGCCGCATCCTGGCCGGTGAATGATGAGCGAGGAGTCGACTCCAAAGTGCGTTTGCGCAAGCCCTCCGGCCTGTTAGCATTCTTCATCGCGATAGGCGCTCATCCGTAAGGGACGCTGCCATGACTACGCTGTTTGCCAAGATCATCCGGGGAGACATCTCCTCCGACACCGTATATCGGGATGAGCTGGTCACCGCATTCCGGGACATCGCACCGGCGGCACCGACCCACGTGCTCATCGTGCCCAACAAGGAGATCCCCACTCTGAACGACGCCAAGGCCGAGGACAAGGCGCTGCTGGGCCATATGATGCTGGTTGCGGCCGAGGTGGCGAGGCAGGAGGGAGTGGACCAGGACGGCTATCGTCTCATCTTGAACTGTAACCGCGACGCCGGCCAGGAGGTGCTCCACCTGCACCTGCACCTGCTGGGGGGGCGCCCGCTGGGGCCTTTGCTGAAGCGCGATTGACGCGTCACCGGCATTCACGAGCCCGCGGTTGTGGGCCGCGGTGAATTGCGTTAGGTTCGCAGCCACGAGTCTTGTCCGGAGCAGACACGCGGATTGGCACCCCATGGACCCCCACCACCGTCCAAGCGCCACGCCCCCAGCGGGGCCGCGCCGGCTTTCTCCGCTTGCGCCCTCGAGACTGGTGAGATCCATTCTGCATGGCGGCCTGGCGGCGACCCTGTGCCTCGGTGCCGGCTGCTCGCTGCAGCAGATCGTGGTGGACAACCTCGCCTCCAGCATGGCGGGCGGGGCGGAGCTCTACCGCCAGGACGACGATCCCGAGATGATTCGGGATGCCATGCCCTTCGGACTCAAGCTGCTTGAGCAGCTCCACCACAGCAGTCCTGACAATGCGGGCCTGGCGGAGTCCCTGGCCAGCGGATACACCTTCTACGCCAAGGCATTCCTGGAGCCGGAGATTGACCGGCTCGCCGAGAAGGATCTAGATGCGGCGGAGGTGGTACGAGAGCGGGCCCGCAAGCTCTACCGCAAGGCGCGCAGCTACGCCCTGGCGGGACTGGAAGTGGGGCACCCGGGACGGACCCGCGGCCTGCGGGAGGCCGCCGGCCAAACGCTGGCGGCAACGAAGGTGGAGGACGTGCCGCTGCTCTACTGGCTGGGCGCGGCCTGGGGCTCCGAGATCGCGCTGAGCAAGAACGTTCCATCGGTGGTGGCAGACCTCGGCCTCGTGGGCCGCATCATGAAACGGGCCCGTGAGCTGCAACCGGATTGGGGCCGGGGCGCCCTGCACGAGTTCTTCATCGTCTACGATGGTGGGCGCCCACAAGCCATGGGCGGATCCACGGACCGCGCCCGCAAGGACCTGGAGCTCGCCTTGGCCGCCAGCGACGGCCAGGCCGTCTCGCCGCTGGTCAGCTACGCCGAGACGGTGGCGGTGGCCCTGCAAGATCGCCACCAGTTCCGCCAGATGCTGCGTCGCGCCCTGGCGGTGGATCCCGAGACCACCCCCGAGGATCGGCTGGCCAACATTCTTGCCCAGCGGCGCGCCCGCTATCTGCTCGCCAGGGAGGACGAGCTCTTCCTCTGAGCGACTGCTCGCACGGGAGCTTAATCACTATGTTCGGGGCTTTCCACATTCGCCGCGCCGCCGTCCTCGGCGTGCTGCTGGGTCTCTGGCTGGGCGCGGGCACGGCCAGCGGCGGCGTGCTCATCAAGCTGGCCACTCTGGCACCGGAGGGCTCGGCTTGGCACCTCGCTCTGCAGGAGATGGCTCAGGAGTGGCAGCGCGTCAGCAAGAACGAGGTGCGCGTCCGCATCTACCCCGGGGGCGTGGTCGGCGACGAGCGAGACATGCTGCGCAAGATGCGCATCGGTCAGATTCAGGCGGCCGCCCTCACTATCCTCGGCCTTAGCGACATCGACAAGATCGTCGGCGCCCTGGAAATGCCCCTGTTCTATGAATCCCAGGCGGAGCTGGATGCCGTGCGCCACGTGCTGGACCCTGACATCCGGGCCGCCTTGGCCGCCAAGGGATTCGTGCTCCTAAACTGGGGCGATGCCGGCTGGGTATACTTCTTCTCCAAGCATCGGATCACGACTCCCAAGGAGCTCAAGTCCGCCAAGCTGTTCGCATGGGCCGGCGACACCACCGGGCTGCGCCTGTGGAAGGCACTGGGCTTCAATCCGGTGCCGCTGGCCACCACCGACATCCTGCCGGGCTTGCAGACCGGCCTCATCGACACCTTCGACACCACGCCAGTGGCCGCACTGTCGTTTCAGTGGTACCTGCACGTGAAATACATGACCGACCTGCGCTGGGCGCCGCTAGTGGGCGCAGTGGTCATCCGGAAAGACACCTGGGAGCGCATTCCGCCAGACCTTCAGCAGAAGCTCCTGGCGGCCGCCGAGCAGGCCGAGGCGCGGGTCCGCAAGGCAGTCCTGGACGGGGAATCCGAGGCCATCAAGGCGATGACCGACCGCGGGCTCACCGTGGTGCACCTCAACGCCGCCGACGTTCGGGCCTGGCATGAGGAGTTCGAGCCCGCCTATCCCCAGCTCAAAGGACCCCTGATGCCGCCGGCGATGCTCGACCGCATCATGGAGCTGCGCCGGCGCTTCCGGGCCGGAAAGCCGCTGTAGCTCGCCCGGCGCCGCCATGACAGTCGACTCAGCCGTGGGTCCGCGGCGCCCGGGCGTGCGGCAACCGAGCGGGTCGGACGCCGAGCGCACGCCGCCGCTGTATCGCCGCATCCTGCGTCGCCTGGAGGACGTCGCCGCGTCCACCGCCCTGGCGCTGATGGCAATCATCCCCCTGGCCGAGATCGGGCTGCGCCAGGTCTACGCCGAGGGGATTCCCGGGGCCAGCGTGCTGGTGCAGAACCTCACGTTGTGGGTGGGATTGCTGGGGGCCGCGGTTGCGGCCCGCGAGGGCAAACTGCTGTCCTTGGCCACGACGGCCCACCTGTTCCCGCCCCGAATCGCCCGATGGGTCATCGCCGGCGTATCTGGCCTGGGTGCCGGCGTCGCCCTGGCGCTCGCCTGGGCCGGGGCGTCCATGGCGGGCACGGAGCGGGAGGCGGGCACCATCCTGATTCCCGGCCTACCGCTGTGGTGGGTCGAGGCGGTGCTGCCCTACGGATTTGCACTGGTCGGTCTGCGCCTGATCTGGCACGCGGGGCCCCGCTATAGTCACAGGCTGATCGCCCTGGTGCCGGCCTGCGCCTGGTGGCTGCTCGGCAGCTGGCCCTGGCTACAGGAGCGCTACTGGCTCGCTCCGGAGCTGGGCGTGCTGGTGCTCGGCGTAGCGCTGGGCGTGCCCATCTTCGCCCTGCTGGGCGGCGCGGCGCTGATCCTCTTCTGGAACGAGATGGTGCCCCTGGCCGCGATCCCCGCCGAAAGCTATCGCCTGCTCACCTCACCGCTGTTCCCGGCGCTGCCCCTGTTCACCCTGACCGGCGCCATCCTGGCCGCGTCCGGCACTTCCCGGCGCCTGGTGCGGATCTTCAGCGCCTGTTTCGCCTGGCTGCCCGGCGGCGTGGGCGTGGCCGCCATCGCAGTGTGCACCTTCTTCACCAGCTTTACCGGCGCCTCGGGAGTCACCATCCTGGCCCTGGGCGGACTGCTGCTGCCCATGCTGCTGCACGAGCGCTATCCCGAGCGCACCGCACTGGGCCTGCTCACCGGCTCCGGCTCCCTGGGGCTGTTGTTCGCCCCCAGCCTACCCATCATCCTGTACGCCATCGTCGCCAAGATCGAGGTCAAGGACCTATTCGTCGGGGCCTTCCTGCCCGGTGTCATTCTGACGGTACTGATGGTCATCTGGGCCCTGCGCCGCGGCTATCAGGCGCATGTCGTGCGCAAGCCCTTCGACCCCAAAGAGGCCTGGGCCGCCCTCCGCGCCGGCATCTGGGAAGTGGCCCTGCCCATCGCCGCCCTGGCGGCCATCTTCAGCGGCTACGCCACCCTGGTGGAGGCCGCGGCGTTCACCGTGCTCTATACGGTGCTCATCGAGCGCTTCGTCTACCGGGACTTACGCCTGACCCGGGACATGCTCCCGATTCTGACCGACTCGGCGACCATCATCGGCGGCGTGTTGATCATCCTGGCGGCGGCCGCCGGCCTGACCAGCTACCTGATAGATGCCCGTATTCCAGCGCTGGCCCTGGATTGGGTCAGAGCTCAGGTGCAGAGCCCTCTCCTGTTCCTGCTGCTGCTGAACGGCTTCCTGATAATGGTCGGGTTCGTCATGGACATCTTCTCCGCGATCCTGGTGGTCGTCCCGCTGATCGTGCCCATGGGCGATGCCTTCGGCATCGACCCCATCCATCTGGGCGTGATCTTCCTCGCCAACCTGGAGCTCGGCTTCCTCACCCCACCTGTGGGCCTCAACCTGTTCCTCGCCGCCTATCGCTTCGACCGCCCCCTGCCGATGCTCTACCGCGCGGTCGCGCCGGTGCTCATCCCACGCATCATTGGCCTGGTGCTCATCACCTACGTGTCCTGGCTGTCAACGGGCCTGGTACAAGCCCTACTACGCTGAGCGGAGCGCATCGGCGACGCGATGCTGCTACATCGCCAGGTCGTCGAAGCCCGCCTTCGCGTACCAACGCTTGGCCTCCTCCAGATTCTGGGGTACGCCACGACCCTCCTGGTAAATCATCGCCAGGGTGGTCTGAGAGCCCGCCAGCCCCTGCTCGGCGGCAAGTCTGAACCATTTCACGGCCTCTTCGGCATCGGCGGCAACCCCCTCCCCCTCCATGTACATGAAACCCATACCGTGCTGGGCCAGCGCGTGGCCCTGCTCGGCGGCCGCGCGCATTCTTACCGCCGCCGACTCCGGGTGCCGGGCGCAGCCCAGGCCGTTCTGCTCCATGATGGCCAGCCGATAGAGGGCCTCGGGGTGTCCCCGGTCGGCCAGCGGTGAGAGCAGCCGCTGCGCGGTGGCGAAGTGCTTGCCCTCGAAGGCGGCGACACCGCTGACCAAATCCATCTCCTGCTCCATCTCTTCAGATTTAGACATGTGCGTATCCTGCAATTGATCATCTGTGGCCGGAGGCGCCCGGCCAGATCCCGCAAGTATCCCTCACTTGCCGAGGCCAGCGCAAAATACCCGGGAGCCACCCGGCTTGTCGCCGGTCTTGGCGTCGATGATGTGCCCCTCGGTCCCCTAACCGCATGCGACCGCGATGAGCTACGTCTGCTCGGGTGGCAGCGTGCCGTCGAAAGCACGCGGCACCCGCGATATGGCGAAGATGCCGAGCGCCAAAATGCTCCGGCATAGCGTTCCTGCGCTGGCCTTTTCGCCGTTCAGCATGGGTTCAGCTTGGATCCAATATTCTGGGCACACTACCAACAACCCACACCGGGAGGGTCAAGCGATGAGATTCTTGAAACTGGCAACGGCTTTGCTCGCCGCCTCGGTGCTCGCATCACCGGCCGCCAAGGCCGATATCTCCGTTGTGTATCCGGACGGGAACGCCTCTTTTTCCTGGTACATCCCTAGCGGACTGGCCTTCATCCACTGGGATTTCACCGGTGACGGCGACATATTCACCCTTCACTCGACCGGCCTTGCCGATCCCTTGTATGCATCACTGTCCGGCGTCGAGGAGGGCTTGGCCTACTGGCTGGACTACACCGGCACCAGTGGGAGCTCGCTGGAGTTCGACGTCTACGTGAACATCGGCGGAGAGTGGTTCTACGTCGCGCCGTTCTATCTGTAACGGGATCTGGAGTCCGGCAATGAGCATGACTCTCGTCTACGGCCGACTCTGCCGGGCCTCGGTTGCTCTGTCCTGCGCGGTGACCTGCGGCATCGGCGCCATTGGAGCGCCGGTGCTGGAGGCCGCCGAGACCGTACCCGAGCAAGCGGCAGTCGATACAGGGCCCACGCATGCCGCGCCGCCCTTCCTGGTCTCCGGCGTGGCGCTAAGTCCGGGATTCAGGATGGCGCAGGTAGTGGCCCTGGCCGCCGACGGCGCACCGGTGGAATCCTTTTCCGTGCGTGAAGGATCCCGGATTGGCGACTACACGGTGACGAAGATACGGCCGAAGCTCGTCTACTTGGAGAAGGGGGGCCAGCTTTACTCGGTGGCGGTGGGCAACCCGCAGCCAGAGCTAGCCCCGGTGGTAGAGCAAACAGCCTCTGGGGCGAGGCCGGAAGAGCACACCGCGCAGGCGGATGGCAGCGCCTCCGAGTCCGGATCGGACCCGTCGGTGGAAGTTGGTACGGTGGGTGCCGGCGCCAATGGGCGCTCCACCGCCTCGGCAAATGGGCCAGACGAAGAGCCTCCCGGCCCGCATCAGGATCTGCCCAGTCTGGAAGACAATTCCAGCCTGACTCCGGACCAGGTGACGGCCATTCGCGCGGAGACCGACAGCTTTCTCCAGCAGCTCAAGGGGAATCCGAATTTTCAGTCCCAAGTCGAGGTCGCCAGGCAGCACCTCATGAGCAATCCGCCGCAGCAGGAAGCCACGCCAGCGTTGCCGACACCGCCGACGGACATGCAGTGAGCGCCGGGGTGATGCCGTAGGCCGATTGCGCCCAGTCAGATCACCCGCTCATTACCGCCGTCCACCGGGACCTGAGCGCCGGTGGTACAGGCGAAACGAGGCCCACACAACTCGGCGACCAGCTCCGCCACGTCCCGGCTGGTGACCGGTCGGCCCAGGACGTTGCGCCGCTGGTACTGCTCCACGCTGATGCCGTAGTGGGCAGCCCGTGCTTCCAGCACATCCCCGGTCCAGATGCCCGTGTCGAATACGGCATTGGGGTGCAGGGTGTTGACCCGGATGCCGTCGCCGCCCCATTCCAACGCCACCACCCGGGCCAACTGGTTGAGCGCCGCCTTGGAGGCGGAGTAGGCAGCCGCACCGGGACCCGGCGCCGGCACGTTCTTGGATCCGATGATCACCACCCGCCCGCTGCGGGGAGCCAGCTTGAGCAGCGGATAAGCCTCGCGCATCAGGCTGAGGTTCGCATCCAGATTCACCCGCATCACGGCGCGCCAGGTCGTCATGTCCAGCGCGGCGACGGGTGTGCTGGGCGGGAACACCCCGGCGTTGAGGACCAGCATGTCCAGTCCACCGAAGCGCAAGACGGCGGACTCCAGCGCCGCGGACACGGCGGCCTCCTCAGTGACGTCGCAGTGCAGCCCGAGGAGGTCTGGCCGGCTGTGGTGTCCCCTGATGTCAGGGTTGCGATCCAGGCCCACCACGGCGGCGCCACGGGCCAGCAGGGAATCCACGCAAGCGCGTCCGATTCCCGATGCCGCTCCGGTCACCAGCGCGACCTCGCCCTGGAAGACCGGCGGTGCTCCGGCGCCTCGGAGCTTGGCCTGCTCCAGGTCCCAGTACTCCATGTCGAACAGGTCGGCCTCCGGCAGCGCCCGGTAGCCTCCGAGCGCCGTTGCCCGCAGGATGGTGTCCACGGTGTGGCTGTAGATGTCGGCAACGATGTCGGCATCGCGGGCGCTGACACCCGCGCTGCAGATACCGAGCCGGGGATCGACGATCACGCGGGGTGCCGGATCGAGCATGGTCACCGGCTCGGCACAACGCGCGGAATGCTCTACGAAATAGGCCTGGTAGGCGGCCACGTAAGCATCGACGTCGTCGCCCAACAGGGGCACGCACTTGGTGCGGATGACGTGATCCGGGGTCATGGGACCCTCTTGGGATAGCTTCGCAATGTCTTGGCGTTGGGCGAAGCCCAAGGACTTGGGATCCTGATCGGTGCGCAGGATCATCGGCCGGCCGGCGGCCTTGCTGACCCTGCTGCGCAGGGCCGCGAGCGGGCCGCGCAGCGGAGTGACCGGCGGGGCGAGCGGCTCGGGCGGCAGGTCCCATGCCCTGCGGGCGCGCAGTCGGTCCTCGGCCCGACTCACCAAAGCCACCATGCGCTCGTAGGATTCCCGGGCCGTGTCCCCGAAGCTGAACACCCCGTGCTGCAGCAGGACCATCCCGATGGTGCGTGGGCCCGCCTGGGCGGCGTAGGCCTCGGCACAGGCCCGTGCCAGGGCGAAACCGGGCATCACGTAGGGGATCACCACCACCTCGTCCCCGTAGAGCTCACGCGCCGACTCGGCGCCTTGCGCAGTATCCGTCAACGCCAGCACGGCATCGGCGTGGGTGTGGTCCACGTAGCGGTGGGGAATCACGGCGTGCAATATGCTCTCCACAGAGGGGGCGGGTGCATCCGCGCGGGTCATTTGAGTGCGAAGGGCGTTGACCATGGCCGGGTCCGACAGGCTTACCAGCTCGGCCAGGCGGCGCACCGGTGCGAGACGCAGGGGTGCGAATCCGGCAGACTCGATGGTCTCGAGATCCCAGCCGCTGCCCTTGACGTAAAGGATATCCTCCGGCTCGCCATGGAGATTGAGCTCGACCAGCTTCACCGAGGTGTTTCCGCCCCCGTGCAGCACTAGGGTCGGATCACGCCCCAGGAGACGCGAGCTGTATACTCGCAGTCCGAGATCCCCCTGGAATCCCACGGCCTCTTGATCGCTCCACAGGCTTTGCATGAGTCCCCCCGAGTCCGGTCCACGCTGGACTCATTGTAGCCCGGCGTCGCACCCCGGCGCTGGCTGGCACCATGAGCCTTCGATTCGGTATCATCGGTCCTCCGGGCGCCGCCATGAGCGCGCGCGGCGCCCGCAGCCCGGCGGGCCTCTGGAGGAGTACCAGCAATGAGCGAGCAGCGATCCTTCATTCCCATCGGCATCGCGGTGATGACGGTGTCGGACACCCGCACCCCGGACAACGACACTTCGGGCGATGCGCTGGAGGAGCGCCTGACCGGTGCCGGCCACCGCCTGGCGGAGCGCTGCATCGTTCCCGACAACCTCTACCGTATCCGCTCCGAGGTCTCCCGCTGGATTGCCTCCCCGGAAGTGCAGGCCGTCATCACCACCGGCGGCACCGGTCTCACCGGCCGGGACATCACCCCCGAAGCGGTGCGCCCCCTGTTCGACAAGGAAGTCGAAGGCTTCGGCGAGCTGTTCCGCTGGCTGTCATACCGGGACATCAAGACCTCCACGTTGCAGTCCCGCGCCGTGGCGGGGCTCGCCAATGCCACCCTGATCTTTTGTCTGCCCGGCTCGACCGGGGCCTGCCGTACGGGCTGGGATGAGCTCGTCGTCCACCAACTCGACTACCGGCACCGGCCTTGCAACATGATCGAGCTGATGCCCCGATTCCTGGAGCGCTGAGCGCCGATGGCAATCGAGAGCTGCGGCTCGCCGCAGGATGCGCTGCTCGGCTTCGACCAGGCGCTGGGATTTCTGCTGGAGCAGGCTCGCCCCCTTCACGAGAGCGAGATGGTGGATACTCAGGACGCGCTTGGCCGGGTACTGGCGGCGCCCCTGCATTCGCCCATCGACGTGCCCGGCTGGCACAACAGTGCCATGGACGGCTACGCCGTGCATGCCCGCGACATCGCCGGGGCAGGCGCGAGCGTGCTGCCGATAACCCAGCGTATCGCCGCCGGACAGCAGGGCCGGGCGCTTCCCGGCGGAGAGGCCGCCCGCATTTTCACGGGTGCCCCGCTGCCGCCGGGGGCCGACGCTGTGGTGATTCAGGAGCGCTGCAGCGTGGTCGCCGATACCGTGCACATCGAAGGGGGCGTGCGCCCGGGGGACAACGTGCGGCCCAGGGGCAACGACATCGCCGGCGGCAGCGAGATCCTGACTGCCGGCGCCCGGTTGCGCCCGCAGGAGCTGGGGCTGGCCGCCTCGGTGGGGCTGGCGCGGCTGCCCGTGGCACGGCGGCTTCGCGTGGCGGTGCTCTCCACCGGCGATGAGCTGGTAGCGCCCGGGAGCGCCCTGGGTCCGGGACAGATCTACAACTCTAACCGCTACCTGATGCACGGCCTGCTGCGGAGCCTGGGCTGTTTGGTGCTGGACCTAGGGGTCATCGCCGATACCCTAGAGGCAACCCGCCGGGCCTTGCTGGAGGCCAGCCAGGCTGCCGACATGATCCTCACCAGCGGCGGCGTCTCGGTGGGAGAGGAGGACCACGTGCGGGCCGCGGTGGAGTCCGTCGGTCGGCTGCAGATGTGGCGCATCGCCATCAAGCCCGGCAAGCCGCTGGCCTACGGCAGGGTGGGTGACGCGGATTTCATCGGCCTGCCGGGCAACCCGGTCTCGACCCTGGTCACCTTCGTGCTGCTGGTGCGGCCATTCATTTTGGCGCGGCTGGGCGCCCGGGAGCTCACCCCAGCTCGCATGCAGGTCGCCGCAGACTTCGACTGGCCTCGACCGGGCAGGCGGCGGGAGTACGTCCGGGTCCGCCTGGTTGGCTCTCCCCCGCTGCCGCCGCGGGTGGCCGTGTATCCTAAGCAGGGCTCCGATGTGCTTAGCTCCGCCGTCTGGGCGGACGGATTGGTGGAGATCCTTGAGGAGGCCACCGTGCGCCGGGGCGAGCCGGTCACCTACCTGCCGTTTTCCGATCTGTTGTGCTGAGAGTGAGCGTGATACCCGACACACTGTTTGAGGCCAATCTGAGCTGCCTGCCCCTGGCCCACCGGGGTAAGGTCCGCGACATCTACGGCGCGGGCGAGGAGCACCTGCTCATCGTCACCACCGATCGGCTGTCGGCTTTCGACGTGGTGCTTCCGACACCAATTCCCAGGAAAGGGGCGGTGCTCACCGCCATCTCCAATTTCTGGTTCCGGCGCACCGAGCACATCGTTGCCAACCATCTTACCGACATCCCTCTGGAGCAGATCGTCGCCGATCCGGGCGAGCTGCCGATGCTGGAGGGACGGGCCGTCGTGGTGCGCAAACTCCAGGCCCTGCCGGTGGAGGCCATCGTCCGCGGCTACATCATCGGCTCCGGCTGGAAGGACTATCAGCGCGCCGGCGCCGTGTGCGGAACTCCGCTCCCCCAGGGCCTGCGTCTGGCCGACCGCCTGCCCGAGCCCATATACACACCCTCCACCAAGGCAGCAGCGGGTGATCACGACGAGAACATCGATTTCGCCCGCACCAAGACGCTGCTCGGCGCCGAGCTGGCGGCTCGGGTGCGGGACCTCAGCCTGCAGATCTACTCGGCTGCCGCGGCCTATGCCCTGAGGCAGGGGATCATCATTGCCGACACCAAGCTCGAATTCGGGCTCTCGCCCGCCGGCGAGCTGGTGCTCATCGACGAGGTCCTGACGCCGGACTCCTCGCGCTTCTGGCCGGCGGATACCTACCACCCCGGCACCAGCCCGCTCAGCTTCGACAAGCAATACGTGCGCGACTATCTGGAGAACCTGGCCTGGGACAAGCGGGCTCCCGGCCCCAGCCTGTCGCCCGAGGTAGTCGCAAATACCTCCGAGAAATATCTAGAGGCCTACCGGCGACTCAGCGGTGAGGATCTTTGAGAGGAGCGTTCATCACCGGCACGGACACCGGCGTCGGCAAGACGGTCCTGGGTGCCGCTCTGGCGGCGTCGCTGGCCGCCACTGGACTCCGGGTACGCGTGCGCAAGCCGGTGGAATCGGGCTGTGCGCCGGGGCAGGCCGGCCTCCTGCCGGCAGATGCCGCCGCCCTGCGGCAGGCCGCGGGCGCCTGGGAGCAGCTGCAGCGGGTCTGTCCCTTTCCGCTGCAGGCGCCGGTCTCCCCGCAGCGCGCCGCCGAGCTGGCAGGGCTGCAGCTGCACATTGCGGACTTGGTGAGCGCCTGTCGAGTCGGTATCGAGGAGCGCGACTTCCTGCTGGCGGAGGGCGCCGGAGGCTTCTACGCACCCCTTGCCGCCGATGGTCTCAACGCGGACTTGGCGGTGTCGCTGGGTCTGCCGGTGGTGCTGGTGGTCGCCGATCGCCTCGGCTGCCTCAACCATGCGCTGCTCAGCGCCGAGGCTATCGCCCACCGCGGGCTAAGGCTGACCGGGGTGGTGCTAAGCCGCCTCAGCCCCAAGCCGGACCCGCAGATGGACAATCTGCGGGATCTCAGGCACCACCTTGGCGCACCGGTCACGCTATTGAGCTTCGAGCACTCAGCCGGGGCGTCGTCTCCGCCCGAGGCGCACTTGAGCGCCGTCGCCGCCCTGGTAGTCAGCTTAACGGCCTGATGAAAACACAGGGGGCATTACGCCCCCCGTGATTGCGTGTGCCCAAAGCCCCGGGATCAGTTGACCTTCGGATCCAGCGCGCCGCTGGCATAGCGCTTGAACATCGCTTCCAGGCTGACCGGACGGATCTTCGAGGCGTTGCCGGCGGTGCCGAAGGCCTCGTAGCGATCCTTGCAGATCTGCTTCATGCCCTTGGTGGCGACGGTCAGCCACTTGCGCGGATCGAACTCCTTGGTGTTCTCGGCCAGGAACTTGCGCACCGCACCGGTGGAGGCCATCCGCAGATCGGTGTCGATGTTGACCTTGCGCACGCCGTGCTTGATGCCCTCGACGATCTCCGCGACGGGCACGCCGTAGGTCTCGCCCATGTTGCCGCCGTACTGGTTGATCATGGCCAGCCAGTCCTGGGGCACGGAGGAGGAGCCATGCATCACCAGGTGCGTGCTGGGGATGCGAGCGTGAATCTCCTTGACGCGCTCAATGGCCAGGATGTCGCCAGTCGGCGGACGGGTGAACTTGTAGGCGCCGTGGGAGGTGCCAATGGCGATGGCCAGGGCGTCCACGCCGGTCTTCTTGACGAAGTCCGCG
>CAYQDX010000038.1:0-19313 GCA_964416345.1 uncultured Ectothiorhodospiraceae bacterium | reverse complement strand
CGGTTGCTCAGTCTGGCCTGCGGGCTCGAAATCCAGGAAATAGGGCAGCTCGACCCGCGTGATGAATTCACTGGTGCAGAAATCTCGGCTCAGCAGCAGCAGTCCGTAGTCGGATGTCTGCAGCTTCCGAATGATCTCGTCCTTCCACTCATCGCCGGGCAGGACCTTCTTGTCGAGCCAAAATTCGTGCTGGAAGTCCGGACTGAGCAGCTTCAGCGCCGTCTTCAGCCTTTTCAGGAACGCGTCGGCGACCTCCAGGTCTTCCCGGGCATAGGACATGAACCACTTGATGACCGTCTTGCCGGCCCGAGTCTCGGGCAGGGCGATGCCGCTGGTCTTGACCGTGTTGGGCGCCACGGGCGCCTCCGTCGTCGCGAAGGCGATGGCGTGCTCCAGCGTCAGGTCCGGGCCCTGGAGCTCCGCCCAGCGCTGGGCGCCCGCCCGCTTGTTCTCCTGTACCACCAGCTCGAAATCCACGCCCACTTCTTCGGCCACCGAGCGCAGCCGGGCACGGAGCTGGCGCAGCCCGGCAAGGGCATTGGCTTTGCTGGCCCCCGGATAGAGCAGCGGCAGGACCTCGGCTACCCGCACCCGCCCGTCGCCGTCCAGCGCCTCGGCGAGCTGGCGGATACGTTTGGCATCCTGGGGCGACACCTGCTCCTGAATCCTCTCCAGGAGCTGGGTGACCTCGATGGCATCCTTCACTGTGAGAGCGCCCGCGACTCTCCGCCCAGCCGCCTCATCGCCGCTGGCCTGAGATGCTCGACGGGACCGATGGGGCCTCAAGCGCCGTGGTTTCCTGCTATTGAGGCACGGAGCGTAACGTCCTCGCCGAAGTGTGGGTCGTAAGAACGCGGACAGCGGGCTTTCTTTGTCATGCAGGACCCATAGCCACTGGCTAACAGAACAAGGCGCTCAGGGAGGTGCGCGATGCTGCAGCCCGTGCGTCTAGCCAGATGCTAGCGGGTAGTAGCCTGGACAATGACCAAGCTGGACGCGTGTCGGCTCTTGCCAGAACGTTCTGCCGGGATCACGATGTTGTCGTCGTGCATGGGTGGGGTATGACCCCTCGCAGAGGCCGGCATCGAGATGCCTATGGACATCCGGTGGGCTGGAACGAGGTTCCCCCGAAGCTCGTGAATCACTGGCTCAAGGAAAGATAGGTAGCTCGGCGTGAGGCGTCTCTGGAGTATCGAGGATGTGGAAGAGCAGATGAAGGGAATTCCAGGGTGACGAGCATGAAGCGTTTCGGCGATCCTACACGATTCGCCATCGACTTTGCCTTTTCCCCGGATCCGCACGACGGACGTGGAGCATCGCCGGTGCATGCGGCATCCTGGGGTACCCTCCGCCTTTGGGTCGGAGGCCGAAACCTCTGTGAGTATCGAGCCGAAGGTGCGTTGCACGATGCCATAGACTGGTACCTATTTCCGCTCATTGCCTGGCTCGCAGAGAACTGGGACCCGCTGTTCCACGAGCAGCGATTCCCAGAGGTCGTGCCGCCCAGGAATGCTCGGCACGCGTATTTGGGAGCGGTGCGCGCCACCCTGGGCGATCCTGACCCGCACGTGGAGCACCGGGCGGTAGCCTGGCAGCAATGGTGGCAGCGTCATGCCCTGCGCTCCTGCCGAGAAGGCGGACTATTTCCAGACACTTTTATTCGGCGGGTGCTTGATTTTACTGAGATCTCCTGGGGTAACCAGGATGTGCCCGGAGCGCCCGAAGGTTTCTACTTCACTGCGCCTTCTGATACCGCATACCTTGCGGTGGCGGAGGTTGCGGAGCCCCTTCACCAGGCACTGGAGATGGCTCTCGACCACCTGAAACGGGGAGGAGTCTGGGGCACGAAGGATGTCGCCCACTTCGGCGAGACGCTGTCGCGCTTGTCGGGAACGCCGTTGGCCGAGCGAGAGGCGTGGTATCTCTATGGACGCCCGGATGGAACCGGGCGTAATGGTGATATTCGACATGTCCTCGAGAGATCCGCGGAAGACGCCCGGGAGGGGGCAAAGACACTCCTGGGGAGTATTTGCCATACCCTATACCTAGAGCATCTATCCCCTGCGGTGGCCATGTTCGGCTCCGCTTCGCTCTCCATCGATCAGGCCGATACGAGTCTTCTCGCTCACGCACTGCTAGCGGCCTACTGTCCAGAAGCTGAGCCTGCTGCGCTGAAATCACTTGTCGACGAGCGTCCACTCTCGGAGATGCACCGGCCCCATGAAGAAGGCTACGACCTCGCCCTAGATCTGCTGGATGCGCTGGAGCTTCCTGATCCCGCCGCGTCTGTCGTGGACTTGAGCGTCATCCTTGATCGTCTCGATATCATCCTGGGCGAGGTTGCCCTGGAGGACGACGGCGTGCGCGGCGTCGCCTTGGCCGGACCCGACATTCGACCCACGATCCTGATCAACAGTAGCCATCGTATGAACCAAAGGGACTCCGGTCGCCGTTTCACACTGGCTCACGAGTTGTGCCATGTCCTCCACGATCGCGGCTATGCGCGCCGCGTATCCTTGATCAGCGGGCCTTGGGCACCTGCGGGCATAGAGCGTCGCGCCAACGCCTTTGCAGCCATGTTGCTCATGCCGCCGGTACTCGTCAACAAGCATCTCGCCGCCTTGGACACCCTCGACATCGTTAGCGTAGAGGCAATCGAGGCACTCGCCGGCAGCATGGGGACCGGTTTCTTAGCGACGCTGGAGCACATTACCGACATTGGTAAATTGGACCAATGGCAACGGGACAAGATTCGAGAAGCGCGCTTTGCGGAAAGCGGGATTTGATAGGTAACAGATGTCCAAGCCGGAGTGGTCCCGACAATGAGCATGCTTCGATGCTGCTCCGGTGGCTCCCGAGCGTTTGGCAGCGGGCCGGACGGATCATTCCCTCTCGTCGCGTTTTACTGAGCGCTGCCGAGCCCGGCGGACCCAGCGAGCCTGGTCGGCGAAGATTCGGCCAGAGGGCTGGCCTCCCACCGATGGGAGGCAACGATTTCTGTGGGAGGCGAGCCGTCTCGACGGATCTCTTTCCGCTCGCTGGAAGTTGGCACGACTCAAAGTTGTGGTTGCGTCTGTGCATGCTTGGCGAGCCCGTCTTTCCACCGGCGGGGGTTTGCAGTTTATCCCGCCGATTACCCCGTCCCGCTGCTCACACTTGGCGCGCTTTGCGCCTTGGCGAGAGCATAATTTGATCTTCTCCCCTGACCCCTACGAATGGGACAAGAAACCTGCGTGGGAACCGCTTCTCACCCCGGGCGCACCACCAGATCCCGCTCCGGGTCGCAGCCTCCGCTCTCGGCGACCAGCTGGTGGTCCACGACGATACGGTGTCGAAGCTGGCGCACCGCGGCGGGGCGGGGCGTGAGGGCCACCGGGCGGCCGCCGGGCAGCATCTGGCGGCTGGCCTGCTCGGTCTATACCACTGCAGCGCTGACCTCGGCGTCCTGCGGGTCGTTCACTAGGATGACTACCTGTTGCAGCATCTGGCGAATCTGGGCGGTGGTGTTCTTGCGCACCAAATGCAGAGGGCGCCCGGAGACCTGCAGCAGACTCTGCAGGCGCGGATCCTCGGCCCGGGAGCGCAGGGCGAGGATGATGTCGGCCCGCTCGGGCTGTGCCACGGTGCGGGCGGACAGATGCCAGCTGCGGATGGCAAGCGACAAAAGGAGCCCTGCGCCAGGGCGGCCGTGAGGCCGTGGGAGTGGTGTGCAATGGGGGCTAGCGTCCCCGCCGTCGCTTGAGCTGGTAGCCCGCGATGGCGTCGATGAGCTGCTCATACGGCACCCCATCGAGTCTGCCGAAATGGCTCACGGCCTGGTCGACGAGCGCATAGATATCTTCGACTCGGTCCGGGCCGTCCTGCCCCAGCAGGCGCTGCAGGCCCAGCAGGCCGCCGAACTGGATCTTGACCGGCACACTGTGTGGCACCTCCATGCCTTCCGCGTAGCCCAGGGCAGGCAGGGCGGTATCCGTCAGGTGCTCGCGCAGCGCGGCGCAGGCGCGGTGCGCCGCCTCGTCGTCGCAGCCAATCTCGGGGCCGTCGCGGCCGGTGACCGGCAGGGCACGGCGGCAGCCGAATTGCTCGCCCATGAGGGTCTGGCTGAAGGCGCACTTGTAGGATGTAGTCATGATGTCTAATTGCTCAGTCTGATTGCTTGCTTGCCGAAGCTGCCGGTGGTCCAGCGACAGCCGCTGGGCCCGGCTCGGCACCTGCGCCCGCAGCTCGCGCTCATGCGCCGCATTATAGAGCCCCCTGGCGGCGGCGCCACTAGCCGGGAAATCGCGCCAGATGACCGCGCCCTCGCTTGCTCCTTGCGCCGACAGGGAATTCTTCTCCGTCAGAAATGCGCCCTATATTCCGCTCCTCGACGATCCCCTGACGGCCCAACTGACTGCGCGATCATCGCGCCCCCGTAGATATGCAGGCTGCGGTCAAAACCGACCATAAGAAGGGGTATTGGTCTGTCGTGGTATTCTAATATTTGCTTCTTCTATGGCCGCGCCCCGGCCGCCCCGCAGACCCGAAGCCAGGAGCCCCCATGGTCACCCTCACGCTGGAAGAGCGCCTCGTCTTGACCCACACCATAATGGAGCTTCTGGACAGCTGGGGCATGGATGCCGGCGATCAGGTTAACGTCCTGGGGCTGCCAGAGGGTACCCGCACCCGGATGCTGCGTCGCTATCGCGAGGATACGCCGCTGCCGGACGATCCGGTGGTGATGGACCGGGCCGAGCACCTGCTCGGGATCGCCGAGGCTCTGCGCACCACCTACCCGCGAAACGCCAAGATGGGAGCTCACTGGATGAAACGACCGCACCGGCGATTCCAGAATCGCTCGCCGCTGGCAACCATCGTCAACGGGGGCCGCGGCGGATTGATCGCAGTGCGCGCGCAGCTCGATTGCGCCTACGCCTGGGAGCTGACCGATGCCAGATCCTGAAGGTTTCGGTAGAGGTTATTGGTTGTCGCCGCAGCCGCGGGGGGGGTGGGTACACTCTGCCTGGTCCGGTCCCGCCACCGAAGGGTCGCCATCAAATCAGGGCAGCGTCGGCAGGGTGCCACACCAGCCCCGTCCGTAATGGAGGGTAGAGATGACTCCGGAGCAGATCCGCGACATCGCCCAGGAAATGGGCATCAGGGGCAAGAAGAATCTGCGCGAGAGGGAGCTGTTGCGCACCATTCAGCTGTAAGAGGGATCTTTCGACTGTTTCGCTACTGCCTATGACGGAGCCTGCGACCAGACGGATTGCACGTGGCGCTGGGACTGCTTCCAGCTCGCGCACAAATAGGCAGACAGCCGGGCAGTCTGATGGCGGCGTCGTGCCCGGTGCGCGGTTGGCGCAGCTAAGTCGTGCCAGCCGCTGACGACGAGGGCGCCCGCTTCGCCCAGGCGGTGATGGCCGCCTTCGCCGAATGGGGGCTCGATGCCACCGACCAGGTCGCGCTGCTGGGTCTGCCTGCGGACACCAAGCCACGTGCTTTGCTGCGCTACAGACGCGGCACACCGCTTCCGGGCAACCCGGACCTCATCGCTCGGGCTGAGATGCTGCTCGCCATCCAGCACGCACTGCACAGTGCTTTTCCACACAACCCCGCCCTCGGTGCACTCTGGATCACGACCCGGAGCGTGGTGCTCGGGGATCGCTCGCCCCTGGAGGTGATGCAGGCGGGTGGTCTGGACAGCATTCGTCATATGCACCAACGTCTGACGGGAGCCAGTCCGTGGTAGGGTCCAACGGGCCTTTCGTGTTGGGGGAGAGTCGAGCGTCCAGCGTGCGAGCGACGCCCGCGCCGCCACGGACATTCTTGTCTTGCGCAGTGGTATCTCCGACCGCTCCTTAGCTCCGTCTGGATCGTTCAATGGAAAATGATTGCACATTCGCCAGTGCCAGGCGCTAACATTGAATCGCTAGCCACTAATTAGGGGGAACTGCACGGTGGACAAGAAGTTAGCGCTGAACATGATCCGCAAGGCCAAGGCCGCGCACATCAAGTGGCGCTCCTATGCTCAGGCGCTCGTAGCCGGGGTGGAGGTCAGCGACGAGAAGGTGCCGGTAGTCCATACAAGCTGCGAATTCGGTCGCTGGTACTACGGCCAGGGACAGGCCGAGCTGGGAGCGCTGGACAGCTTTCAGGGCATCGCAGCACCCCACGAGATGCTGCACGCCATCTACGGTAAGATATTCAACACCCTTTACCGGCAGGAAAAGAAGAGCCTGATGCAGAGGCTCTTCGTACGCGAGAGCTCCCAGGATCGCTATGACCGGGCCCGGGCCTACATGGTCGATCTGGTGGCCGCCTCCGAGACGCTGCTCACCGCCATCGAGATGCTGGAGAAGGAGGTCCTGGGCCTGGACGCATGATGTCGGGCTAGGGGCGGGACACCCGATACAGGCGGCCGCCCGCGGGAGGCCCACCTGGTCCAGCAGGGCGGCTCGCTCGGCACGCAGCCGCCCATCCCGGGGCGCTTGGTCGATTGCCCGAGACAGGGTCTCGATGGTGTCATACCACAGCCCGTGGGCCGCATGGACGCGTGCCGCGGCGCTCGGAGTGGCTCCCCGCAGGCTGCCCTGGAGGCACTTGGGCGGCACCAGCGGGACTGAGCCCGGCAACGGCGGCCCGGTCCGCGGCTTTGCCTGAGCGGGGCCGCCGGGGCGGCTGCGGCGCCGGCCATTGCACTGCGCTCGGTGCCGCCGAGCTTTCCGCCATCACCGCGCCCTTGTGCCGCTCGTCAATCTCCTGAATGCCGAAACTGAGGTCTTCTGACCACTGACGAAGTGATGGGTATTGTCCGATTGGGACGTGATCTTAGGTTGGTGGCGCTCCCTGGCGTTCGGCCGCCCGTGCTGGCATCCTGTCACTTTGGATGGTTGCGCCCACAGGGCCCTCCTACCAGGGCGTGCAACGCGAGCTGCGGGATGGTGAGAGCATGACTTGCAATGGCGGCACCCGGTCACCGGCGCCACGGACGAGGGTGCGGTGCGGCGTGCCCGGCGTGGGTGCCTGGCTGTTCAGCGCCGACGCCGGAGGACGCAGGGGCTGGCTGGTGGGCACGGCGTTGGCTGGCCTGCCGCTGGATGCCGCGGCCGTCGGCAGCGAGCCGCTGAGCTCCTGGCTGCACTGGGCGGGCATCCTCATGGTGCTCACGCTCGTGCTCCAGGCGAGCCTGCTGCTGGCATCCGTGGTGAGCAGGCTGTTGTTCCAGCGACGTTGTCAGCGCCTGGAGCTGAGGCACTGGGAGCAGATTCTGGCATCTAGCGCACCGCCAGCGCGGCCGGAGGAGGCCGGCGAGGCCGCCTGGAACGGGATCCGCAAGTTCGAAGTGGTGCGGCGCGTGCAGGAGGCCGAGGACATCTGCTCGTTCTACCTGCAGCCTCACGACAAGAAGGATCTTCCAACCTATCGGCCTGGCCAGCACCTGACCTTCCAGCTGCACATCCCGGGTCACGGCAAGCCCGTGGTGCGCTGCTATTCCTTGTCGGACAGCCCTGGCCGGTCCTACTACCGGGTCACTGTCAAGCGCTTGGGACCGCCGCCTGGCCATCCAGAGGCGCCGTCAGGGTTGGGCTCAAGTCATTTTCACGACCACGTCCAGGAAGGCACCTACCTGGACGTCAAGGCGCCTTCCGGCCAATTCCATCTGGATGCCGAGAGCGAGACGCCGGTCGTTCTGCTGGGGGCAGGGGTAGGCATCACGCCGTTGCTCAGTATGCTCAATGCGGTCGCGGAGAGCGGCTCCAGGCGGGAGATTTGGCTATTCTACGGCGTCAGATACGGCGCTCAGCACGCCATGCGCGAGCATTTCCAGAACCTGGCCCTCGAGCACGACAACTTCCATCTGCAGGTGGTGTATAGTGCGCCGCGCGCCGAGGATCGGGTGGGTCGCGACTACGACTACGAGGGCCACATCGATTTGGATCTGCTCCGGCGGGTGCTGCCGTCCAACAACTATGGCTACTATCTGTGCGGACCGCCGCCCATGATTGAAGTCCTCTGCGACCAGCTCCAGAGCTGGGGTGTCCCGGAGGCCGACATTCATTTCGAGGCGTTCGGCCCGGCTTCCGTGCGACGTCCGCCGGAGGCCGATGTCGCCGCCCCGGAGGCCGCTGCACAAGCCTTCGAGGTGAGCTTCACGCGCAGCGGCAGGGTCGTCACCTGGCTCCCCGACAGAGGCTCACTACTGGAGCTTGCCGAGGCCAGCGGGGTAAGCCTCGACTTCGGCTGTCGCGCCGGGAGCTGCGGCACCTGCCTGACTGCGGTGCGCTCCGGCAAGGTACGTTATCTGCAGCAGCCCGGAACGCAGCTGGAGGCGGGCTCCTGTCTTGCGTGCATCTCCGTGCCCGCCGAAGATCTGGCGCTGGACGCGTGACTGGCGCTGCCCTCTCCATCCAATCTGCCGTGAAACAGGAGTGAGTCGATGCGAGCTTTGCTGGGTCTTTGCTGCTTGACTGTGGTGCTTGCCGTGCAAGCCGAGCCGGTGCCCCGGGATCTCAACAAGGTGGTCGGTCCCGAGGAATGCGGGGAGTGCCACAAGGACGAGGTGGCGGTGTGGCGCGAGACCCACCACTACAAGAGCTTCTACGACATCTCCCGCAGTGACGACGGCCGCAAGATTGCGAGCAAGATGGGCGTCAAGCGCATCAAGAAGGACAGTGTCTGCGTGGCCTGCCATTTTCTCTCGGGTCCCAAGGACGGCCAGATTCAGCCCATCTCGGGGATCGCTTGCGAGTCCTGCCATACGCCGGCGAAGGACTGGATTAAGGTGCACAGCGACTACGGCGGCAAAGACGTGAAGAAAGATCAGGAGACTCCCGCGCACAAGGCGGAGCGCCTGCGCAAGCTTGCGCAGGCGGGCATGATCGGTCCGGGCAACGTCTATGACCTGGCCAACAACTGCTACGGCTGCCACCTGGTGCCCAATGAGAAGCTGGTGAACGTGGGCGGCCACAAGGCCGGCAGCGCCTTCGAGCTGGTAGCGTGGTCCCAGGGGGAGATCCGGCACAACTTCATGAGCTCTCCCGACGGCAAGCAGAATTTAGAGGACTCCCCGGCGCGCAAGCGGCTGTTGTTCGTGGTCGGCCACACCCTGGAGCTCCAGCACAGTCTGCGGGGGGTGGCCAAGGCCACCAAGAAGGCCACCTACGCCGTGAAGATGGCCAAGCGGGCCCAGGCCGCGGCAGCCCGAGTGCAGAAGCTCTCCACCCTCATCAAGGTGCCGGAGCTCGACAAGATGGTAGTCGTGGCCCGCGGCGTGCAGCTCAAGCTCAACAACAAGGCCACACTGGAGGCGGCGGCCGACAAGATTGCGGCCGCGAGTCGCCGCTTGGCAGCCAACTACGACGGCAGCGCATGGGGCGCCCTGGACAACTACCTCCCCAAGGAGACCAAAGGCAAGCCGGCGAAATAGCGCAGCGGGCGGCCATGGAGCTCACGATCAAGCGGCCGGAGCGCTGGGATCAACCTTTCGGCGTCATGACCGAGGCGGACGTGGACCGGCTACTCGGCACCGCTCCCTTGAGTCATATCGACCCCGGGGCGTTTCCCGCCACAGCTTCGCTGCGTGACATCCTACGCAACGACGCGCGTATCCAACGCTACCGCCCCGGGGACGTGGTTATGCGCCAGGGAGACTATGGCAGCTCTGCCTTTCTGGTGCTGTCCGGCCACGTGCGAGTGGTGCTGGGCGCTGGGCTGGCGGGCGCCCTGTTGGGGCGGCTGCAGCCCCGGCGTAAGGGCCTGCTCGGCGCCCTGGCTCAGGTCTGGCGCAATCACCGCATCCCGGAAGTGCGCAATCCCGCCCGCTACACGCGCACCGCGGTCAGTACCCGGCGCAGCGAGGACGAGATTCGTGTGTTTCTGCAGGACTTTCCGCGTGTGCTGGAGAGCCATGGCACAGTTCGCATCGGCCCGGAAGAGATCTTCGGCGAGATCGCGGCACTGGGCCGAACGCCGCGCACCGCGACGGTGTTTGCGGACAGCGAGGCGGAGCTGCTCGAGATACGCTGGCAGGGCCTGCGCGATCTGCGGCGGCGGGCTAAGCCGCTGCGGGATCATATCGACGCCCTGTACCGGGAGCGCAGCCTGCAGGTGCATCTGCGGGAAACGCCGCAGCTGCGTCACTTGGAGTATGCCCAGATCAAGCGCCTGGCGGCTGCGACCCTGTTCGAGTCCTATGGCGAGCTCGACTGGTACGGCTCCTACAAGTCCCTCGCGGCCCAGAGCCCGGAGCAGCGTCTGGAGCGTGAGCCGATCATCGCCGAGGAAGGCCACTATGCGGACGGACTCATCCTGATTCGATCCGGTTTTGCCCGGGTCAGCATGCGGGTCAACCACGGCCACCGGACGCTGTGCTATCTGACCCGCGGCGATAGCTTCGGTCTGGATGAGCTGGCTCACAACTGGCGAACTGGGGAGACGGTGCCTCTGCAGCACACGCTGCGTGCCCTGGGCTACGTGGATGTGCTGCGGGTGCCCACTGCCGTGGTGGAAGAGCTGGTGCTGCCGGAGCTGCCGCCCTCGGCCCAGCCGCCGGCCTTGCGAGCGCGCAAGGACACGCGCACCAGCGAGCCGCCGGTCGGCAAACGACCAGATCTCGATCCGGACCTGCTGGAGCAGCTGGTAGAGGGGCGCTACATCAACGGCACCGCGGCGATGCTCATCGATCTGCAGCGCTGCGTCGGCTGTGACGACTGCGTGCGGGCCTGTGCCGCCGCCCATGACAACAACCCGCGTTTCATCCGCCACGGTCCGCGGCTGGGACGCTACATGGTGGCCAATGCCTGCATGCACTGCCAGGACCCGGTATGCATGATCGGCTGTCCCACCGGGGCCATCCACCGTCATCCCCTGGGCGGGCAGGTGATCATCAACGACGACACCTGTATCGGCTGCGCCACCTGCGCCAACAGCTGTCCCTACGACAACATCCGCATGGTGGAGATCCGGGCACACGACGGCGCGGTCATCCTGGACCAGCAGACCCACGCTCCAATCCTGAAGGCCACCAAGTGCGATCTTTGTGTGGAGCAGCTGGTCACACCGGCCTGCGAGCGGGCCTGTCCGCACGACGCCATGAAACGGCTGGATATGTGCGATTTTCCCACCCTCACACGCTGGCTCGACCGATGAAGCTGCTCGTTGTCCGGCGCTGGCTGGGCCTCACCTTGCTGGCGGCCGCCGTACTGGCTCTGGTGCTGGGCAAGCGGCTTTACGCACTGGGCCTGCACGAGCCCGCGTTTCCCACTGGCTGGATTCTGGTGGCCCTGTTGCTGTTCCTGGTGCTGCTCAATGTCCGCAAGAAGCTGTCCTACCTGCCCTTGGGCACCGCCGCGGCCTGGACCCAGGCCCACCTCTATCTGGGCCTGCTGAGTCTGGTGGTGTTTGCGCTGCATGCGGGGTCGCGGCTGCCCTCGGGCGGACTGGAGATCGCACTGGCGACGCTCTATACGACTGTGGCATTGAGTGGGCTGCTGGGCATCGCCCTGGAGCGCCGGCTCCCGGCACGGCTGGCCCAGCGCGGCGAGCCACTCATCTACGAGCGCATTCCGCAGCTGCGGGCACGGTTGCGGGGGGAGGTGGAGCAGCTGGTGGAAGGTTCACTGACGCAGACCGGCTCCGCCACGATCGCGGAGTACTATCGAGGCCACCTGCTGGGCTTCTTCGCGGGTCCGCGCAACGCCTGGCGCCACCTGTTGGGCTCGGATGTTCCCGACCAGATGCTGCGCCGGGACGTCGCCGCAGTGCAGCGCTACATGAGCGAGGGCGAGCGCGCGGTGATGTGCCAGATCGAGGCGCTGGTGCTGGCCAAGAACGAGCTGGACTTCCACCACGCAAGCTATCTAATGCTGAAGAGTTGGCTGTTCCTGCACATTCCGCTCAGCTACGCGCTGCTGCCTCTGATACTGCTGCATGTGGTGCTGGTGTATGCCTTCGGCGCCGGGAGCTGAGGCGTGAGGCTGCAGGAGCACGACTTCCGTAGCAGTCAATACGAGCGGCCCGGCGGGCGCTGGGTGTGCGGCCGGGCCGCGAGCGGCCACCCGTGCAGTCTCGGCCCCGACGCAGGCGGGCGCTGCGAGGCCGAGGCGGAGTGCGTGCCGCACAAGCGCGGCGACCGCTGGCTGTGCTCCCGTGCCCAGTCCTGTGCCGAGGGACCGCTGCCGGACGGAAGCTGCTCACATCCCGTCGCGCGCTGCCAGCCGCAGCGTAGCCTGCGGGCGAAGCGCGGCCGGGTCAGCCAGTGGATGGTGCTGCTTACCCTGGGCGCCCTGCTGGCGCTGCTGACTGGCCCCCGTCTTAGCGCGTGGATCTCGCCGGGGACGCTGCAGCACGCCCACGGCGCCCTGGAAAACCGTTGCCAGGCCTGCCACTCTGCCTTCCAGGGCGGTCCCGCGCGGTGGATCCAAGCCGCATTCGCGCCCCCCTCGGCAGTGGACGCAAGCGACCGCTGCGGCGTCTGTCACTTGGCAGGGGCCCATCCCTTGCAGGCCCACGGTCTGGCACCCGCCACGCTGCGAGGCCTCGCCCATGCGGCATGGGCGAGGCCCGCCGAGGCGGCGCCGCCGACGGGGTTCGAGCTCCACGACGAGCTTCTGGGTGGATATGCAGTCGGGGAGGCCATATCCTGCGGCACCTGTCACAAGGAGCACCATGGCGCCGGTGCTGCCCTCACGGCCGTGGATCGGCTGCGCTGTCAGAGCTGCCACGCCCGGCGCTTTCAGGGGCTGGCGGTGGGCCATCCTCAATTCTCGAGCTTCCCCCACCAGGGCCGCACCGCGCTGGTGTTCGACCATGTCTCCCATCTGCGCAAGCACTTCCAGGAGCAGACCGTCGCCGCCGCTGCGCCCAAGGCTTGCACGGATTGTCACCGACTGGATTCTGCAGGCCGCTATCTGCCCGTGATCGGCTTCGAGGAGGCCTGCGGCGCCTGCCATGCCGCCCAGATCCGGGGTGAGGGCCAGACGGGGGCCCTCGGCATTGCGGTGCTGACGGTCCCGGGGCTGGATGTGGACGCGCTGGCCCAGCACGGCATCGACATCGGACAATGGCCACAAGACACCGAAGCCCCGCTGACGCCGTTCATGGGCCTGCTGCTGGGGACCGATCCTAGCCTCGCCGACGATATGGCCCAGGTGCGAGGGCTCGACCTGCTGGATCTCAGCGCGGCAGACACCGGCACGCTCGCGGCCGTGCAGCGCATTGCCTGGGCGGTCAAGGGCTTCTATGCGGAGCTGCTGACCCGGGGTCAGGCGGCCCTAGGCGAGCGCCTCGGGCGCGCGCTGGGCGCTCAGTCGGGAGCAGCCGAGCAGCCGGGGCTGCTGGCCGGCCTGCCGCCGGCGTTGCTGCGGGCGGCGCAGAGGGCATGGTTTCCCGATCTACTGGCCGCGGTCGCCCGCCATCGCGCGGGGCTTCCCCCGATCGCCACGCCGCCGCAGGACCCGGGCTTCGACGGCGCTCCGGAGCGGGCGCCCAAAGCGCCGGTCGATGGCCGAGTCGCGCCGAGTGGCGACGACGCACTGCTCGGCGGCGAGCCGCCCGCCGAGGACGCGCTACTCGACGCGAAGGACTCCGAGCAGGACGGTCCACGCGGCTCGGACCAAGGCTCGGACATCCTTGGCGGGGACGCCTCCGCCGACCTAGGCGGCGACCTGGGTGGGGACAGTCTGCTCGGCGGGGCGCCCGAGGACGCGGGCTCGCTCGCGCCGGCGCCCGCGGAGTCAGCGGCGCCCGCGGTTCCGGAGCCGGTCTCCAGCGAGGACTGGGTGGCCGACGGCGGCTGGTACCGCCGCGGCGGCACACTCTACTATCGCCCGGGTGGGCATGCCGACCCATTCATGAAGACTTGGCTGGACCTCGGGGCCAGGCTGCCGGGGGCGGCGGCGGTCTTCGATCAACTGGCACAGCCCAAGGGTCCCGGACTTTGCGTCTACTGTCACAGCGTGGCGGGCACGGGCGAGGCACGCCGCGTACGCTGGCGCGGCAGGCAGCCGCAGCCGTCCGGGGCCACCGTCTTCGCCCACGGCCCCCACCTGAGTCAGGCGGGCAAGGCTGGCTGTGGCAGCTGTCATCGCCTGGATGCGGACGCGGACTACCTGCACGATTACGAGGAACCGGGCGCGCCCGCGGCCAGCAACTTCCACCAGCTCAGCAAGGCGGCGTGCGTGGATTGCCACAACCCGCGACAGGCCGGCGACGACTGCCAGCTGTGCCACCGCTACCACGTGGCCGGGGTGGTGACGCCGGTGTTGGCCACCGGCTGGTAGGACCTGGACCGCGGGCCGCCCGAGACGCGGCGGGGAAACGGCGCGCTGTGCGCGCCGCGCTCAGATCTCTCTGGACATGAGCAAGTGGGGGCCTATCTCGGGGATGAGGAATTCCCGGCCGTGGCAGTCGAAGCCGTGGCGCAGGTAGAAGCCCGCCGCCGCCACCCTGGCGTTGCACCACAGCCTGCGCCCGCCGTCGCTGATCGCGTGCTCCAGGCAGGCCTGCAGGAGGCAGCGGGCCAGGCCCCGGTGGCGTAGCTCCTCGACGGTGGCCATTGACCGCAGCTGCCAGTCGCCGGGGTCCGGCCGCTGCGGGCATGGATTGTGATACAGGGAGGCGATGCCCACCACCCTGTCAGCCAGATAGGCCGCGAAGTGTCGGGTCTGAGGTTCATCGTCACCGGGGAGCACGCATGCCTGCGGGGGCCTGCCCGGGCGCAGCAGGCGTTGGCGTAAAGGCAGCAGGGCGGCCGCCGGTACCGTCCGAATCTCTGTGCCTGGCGCCCCGCAAGCTTTGCTCATAGCACCGGCCCCAGGGTCCGGGCGGCGGCCTCCAGCAGGCGTGTCCGGTAGCTGCGCCGCCTGAGATGTCGCACGGTGACCGGCTCAGACTCCGCCTGGGTGGAGACGAAGGAGCGCTCCAGCGCCTCGGCCATCTCCCGGCCGTAGAAGAAGGCGTTGGCCTCGAAGTTGAGCCGGAAGCTGCGCTGGTCCATGTTGGTGGAGCCCACCGTGGAGAATATGCCGTCTATGGTGGCGGTCTTGGCGTGCAGCATGGCGATGGGCAGCTCGTAGATGCGCGCCCCTGCGGCAATGAGGTCGCCGTAGAAGGAGCGCCCGGCATGCAGCACCAGGGGGTGGTCGGAGCTCCCGGGCAGCAGCAGGCGCACGTCCACGCCGCGCAGGGCCGCGGTCTGCAGGGCCATGGCGATCGCCGGATCCGGGACGAAATAGGGCGTCTCGATCCACACCCGCTGTTGTGCCAGATTGACGGCGGCGAACAGTAGGGTGTGAATGGAGCGCCAGCGCAGATCCGCCGGGCCGCTGGCCAGGAATTGCACCCAGGCCTCGCCGCCGGGGGGAACCGGCGGGAAGTAGCTGGGCTGGGCCAGCTCCTCGCCGGTGGCGTGGTACCAGTCCTGGCAGAAGATCTCCTGCAGCCGCAATACGGCGGGCCCGACCACCTGCACTTGGGCATCGCGCCAGGCCGCCGTAGGCTGGACGTATTCATCGCCGACGTTCATGCCGCCTGTGTAGCCCATGCGGCCGTCGATGACCACCACCTTGCGGTGGTTGCGGTTGTTCAGCACCAGCTGGCGGGCCAGCACGTTCACCGGCAGGAATCGCCGCACTGCGCCGCCGGCGGCCGTGAGCGGCGCGAAAAACCGGGCCCCGGCCCGGCGCGAGCCCACGTCGTCCACCAGCAGGCGCACTTCCACGCCACGTCGGGCGGCGGCCACCAGCGTATCGCGCAGCCGCGCTCCGGTCGCGTCTGGCTGCCAGATGTAGTACAGGAGATGGATGTGGTGCCGCGCCTCCTCGACGCTCTGGCTCAGGGCCTGGAAGGCGGCCCGACCCTCGCGAAAGAGCTGCACTTGGTTACCGGGCTGCGGCCCCACCTCGTCCAGGCGCACTGCGAGTCGGCGCAGGGCACCCAAGGGCCCGCCTTCGGCCGGCTCCGGGCAGCGCTCCGGTGTCAGTCCGTCCAGGCGGGCGGCCAGTCTGGCCTCGCTCCGGCGGCGCTTGCGCCGGCGCAGATGCAGGCGCGTGGTGCCGAAGACCCAGAAGGCCAACAGGCCCAGATAGGGCACCAGCAGGATGAAGAATATCCACGCCAGGGTGGCGCCGGATTCCCGCCGTTGCAGCACGATGTAGGGAACCAGCACCACCACGATGGCCAGGTCCAGTGCCACCAGGGCCAGGCCCAACCCGGGTCCCAATACCTCCAGCAGCAGCTCCACCGGTGCCGGAAGCCTCAGGCCTCGGTCGGAGGACCGAAGTTCATGCCGATGGACAGGCGCGCGGCGTCGCTCTGGTTGCGGCTGACCTCATGCAGCACGGTAGGGGGGAAGAGCACGTACATCCCGGCCTGCGGGCTTACCCGGGTCAGCAGGGGCGGGTCTCGCAAGAGCAGCTCGCCGGAGCCTGCGGGCACCCGGACGTAATAGACCCCGGAGAGCAGCTCGTCGTCATCATCGTGGCGGTGCGGAAGGGTCACCTGGCCGGGCGCCATGTGATTGAGCCAAAAGCCTACCTTCGGCAGTCGATCGGACAGCCCGAGAATGGCGGCGGCAAGCCGCCGCGCCTGCTCCAGCACCAGGGCGAGTGCCGGAATGCGCTCGCAATCGAGGTAGAGGTTCTCGTAGCGTCCCTCGAAATAGTGGCTGCGCCGCACCCCGGGGTCGTCCGCATGGCGGCGGAAGTCTCTCAGTATGGCCTCGTCGTTGGGGCCGTGATTCGCGAGATACGCCAGGTGGATGTGGGCGCTGCGCAGGGACAACGGCTCGGCCTCGCGCCGGTCGAGCCCGGATGGCTGCAAGTCGCTGCCCACGGCCTTACTGCACAGGTTCCAGCAGGCTAGGGTCGGTCACCACGAGCCGACTGCCCTCCGAGGCCAGGAACTGGGATGTCATCACCTGCATTTCGGCATAGACGGCCGCCGAGAGCGGATCGTCGTTGCCTTCGGCATCCTTGGGCGTGACCGGCGACCCGTGGTGGCCGGCAGTGAAGCGCACCCAGGCATGGAGATCCATGCCCTGCGCGGCCGCGTCGTACTGCCGCAATGCCATGGCCCGGGCCAGCGGCGTGCTGCCGGCGGTGGGGGAGGGCACCGTGCCCGGGGGCGCGCTGGCGTAGACGTCGTTGGGCACCACCTGGTCTGGAGGCGAGCTGTTGCCGCCCACCACTTCCAACAACAGCAGGCCGCGATCCTGGGCGATGCGGTCGGCGTAGTTGATCGGGTCAGCCGAATCGAGGCAGGTCTGCGCGGCCCGCAGGAAATCCTCGTACTGGGGCGTGCCCTTGACTAGCCCTTGCTGCAGCAGTCCCAGTGCGATGCGGGGTCCATACGTGGCCGAGCCGTCCAAGAGCTTGGCGATGCCTCCACCCGTCACCGCCAGCACGGAGGCGCCCACCTGAGGCTCCTCGGCCAGGAGCACCGCGCCGACGATGCCGCCCAGAGAGCCGCCGCCAAAATAGACCCGCTGCGGATCCAGCTCCGCGATGCCGCCGAGGCTGGCGCGAAGGGTCAGCAGATCGGAGACGCCCTGGCGCAGGTTGTCGCGGTTGGTCAGCAGGCTTTGCAGATTGATGAAGTGCGAGCCCGAGGGATCGATCCGGCCGTCCGGACCCGGCAGCCCGGTCAGGTTGTTGGCCAGGTCCAAGTCGAAGGTGCGCTCGCGATCGTTCGGCAGCGGGGTATTGCCGGCGTAGAGGGGACTGGTGGTGTCCGTGATGCCGTGCAGCGGCAGATCGATGGCCACCAGAGCCAGCCCCTGGGACGCGGCGGCATCCGCCCCGGCCAGCACCTGCGACCGGTCCCCCGTGATTCCGTGCTGAGATATGACGACCGGCCAGCCGCCGGACGGCCGTGATCGGCCGCTCGCGCCATTGGGCAGGGTCAGCAGCAGCGGAATGGTCTCGCTCCCCGTGGCGACCGGGACGGTGTTGAAGCGGGTCAAGAAGCTGCCGCCCGCGCCGGTCCAGAAGTGGGTGAGCGGCGCCGTCGGGTCTGCGGCGCTGGGCGCCGTCAGGTAGTAGGGCACCCGCAGGCTGCCCACATAGATGTCGGCCAGCCCCGGGAAGGCCGGGTCGGCCGCGGTCGTGTCCAGGCCAGTGGGCAGAACGGTGATAGACTCGGCGCCGACGCGCTCGCGCAGCCCGTCCAGCACCTCCGAGATGGACTGAGTGCTGAAGGTCCAGCTCAGCACAATGGCGTTGCGCGCGAGCCCGGTGCGCCGGCTCACCGCCCGCTCCGCGGCGCTGGTCAGGGGACGCAAGCCCTCCAGGGCTTGCGCCTGCTCGGCGCTGAGCTCGGCTACGGCGCTGCTGCCGTCCGGATTGACCAGAGACCGGCTGCGCTTGGTCAGGGCGTACTGGTGGCTGGCGGATACGGGCGTGCCGTCCCCCGCCTCGAGCTCGTCGGTCAAAGCCACCAGGTAGCTGGTCTCCGGGGCCAGCGCATACAGTGGCAGGATCTGCAGGGTGGACCCGGTCAGGTCCACCGGCGACAGGGCCACGATGAAATCGACGCCCTCGGTGAGCTCCGCCTGGATGCTGGCAACCGGCCCGGCCGGTGCGCTCAGCTCGACCCGGAACAGCCGCACGCTGCGGCCGGTGACCAGACTCTCGGGGTCGATGTCGGCGGAGTAGCTCACCGTAATCGGTGCGACGGTGGAAAAGCCGTCCAAGGCGTCGAGCGCCACCTGCGGGTCGCTGTAATCGGTGGGGTCGGCGACCGGGATGTTGAGGGTGCCGTCCGTGGAGCCTGCGAAGAGTAGATCGCTTGGGAACGGGAGTGTGCCGGCGGCGGGGTCGAATTCGGGGTAGAAGCTGGTCTCCGGTGGTGGATTCTCGTCGAAGACCGGCGGGGAGGACCCGTGACAGCCAGCCGCCAGTAATGCCCAGATCAGGAGAATCCCCGGATTCCACAGGAAACGATTCATGTGCGTTGCTCCGCGTGCCACCAGGGCGAAGATAGACCCGTCGCACCTGGGCTTTTCGTTATTGGAGTGCGTCAATCGCGGTTCAGGGCAAGGCATCGTGACCAGTCATAGCCCCAGCACTATGGCGAGGAGCGATAACGCCGCCATGGGGCGCGATAGGCATGCTCCGGGGCGGATAGCTCAGGTGTGACGGCTATGATAGCGGGGATCGGGTGCCCCGCCTACGTGCCGCGCGTAGGGCTGCGAGTCTAGTACCCCGTCCAGGTGATAATTGCGTATGCAGAGTCCCCCACAGGCCTCCAGGCAAGGCGCCGTCCGCCGCCAATGGCCAGCCCTTGGCAAGGGCGGCAACGCTGCCTGGAGGCCTGTGGGGGGCTCCCTTTGGGCG
>CAYQDX010000037.1:17187-19455 GCA_964416345.1 uncultured Ectothiorhodospiraceae bacterium | reverse complement strand
ACGCCTTGCACGCCACACGCGCCGCAGTCGAGGAAGGCGTGGTCGGCGGCGGTGGCGTGGCGATGATCCGTGCCCAACAGGCCATCCAGGATCTCAAGGGCAGCAACGATGACCAGAATATGGGCATCGCGATTGCCCGTCGCGCGATGGAAGAGCCGCTACGCCAGATCGTCGCCAACGCCGGCCTGGAGCCCTCCGTCGTGCTAGCCAAGGTCAAGGCAGGCCAAGGCGACTTCGGCTTCAACGCCGCCACCGAGGTATATGGCGGCATGATCGACATGGGCGTGCTGGACCCAACCAAGGTAACGCGGTTCGCGCTGCAGAACGCCGCCTCCATTGCGGCCCTGCTGGTTACCACCGAAGCCATGGTGGCAGAGCTACCGAAGAAGGAAAAGGCGCCCGCCGGCATGCCGGGCGGTGACATGGACGATATGATGTAGGCACTCGCCGCAGCGGCGGTGAATCGACACGGGGCAGCCGCGCCTGCGGCTGCCCCGTCCCATTGGACAGACTTGCCCGGAAGCCGATTCCGTGGTATAGGAGAGCCGTAACCAAGGGAGGGAGTCATCATGATCAGGCCTCTTGGACTCATTACATTGTCGCTTGCAACCGCACTCGCGGCAGCCATTCCACCCCCGGTCCATGCCCGCAACGGGCAAGTCACATTCACCGAAAGCACCGTGGCCGGCTGCGAGTGGCTTGAAAGCATTGGTCTGCTTGAATTCATCAGTCTGCCGTCCTGCCTGCCCGGAGATAGTGCGCCCAACTTGGCGGCCGAAGCCGCGGCACCGTATTTCTCCTTCGACGATGGCCTCCTGGCTCTGCACACCGTGGAGGTCGTAGGCTACGGCAGTGTGGGGGCGACCCTGGAGCTGCTGGATGTCAGCACGCTCACTTTTGGCGGTCACGGGGACGTGTACGCCCCGATGACGCCCTCCAGCCCGGTGGCGACGCTGAACGTGCAGACGGGAGTGCTGGAGATTCCAGGCGTCGTGGTCGAGGGATACGGCACATTCGATGTGGAAATGACGCTCACCAGCGTGGATCCCGTGAATTTCGTCGTGACCAGCGCGACGCCATCCGCTCAGTAGGCCGAGTGAGCCGACTTTGACATCGTCGGCGCTGCCCCCCGGCAGCGCCGCGTCTTGACCTTGGCCACTGCAACGCCCGCGGGGCTTGGCTTCATGTCTCGGGCCCCACTGGCACTTGCAGGGTTTGCGTGCACTTAACTCGGTGATTCGGCCCGCCCAAGCGATCAACCGCGCCGCTCAGCCTGACTGGCGCAGCGTATGCACTGAGCCGCCGCTGGGTCGACTTCCAATCGCTGGGCGGAGATCGGCTCGCCGCAGGTAATGCAGAAGCCGTAATCGCCACTCTCGATGCGCTGCAATGCCGCGGCGATGCGCTTGAGCTCCAGGCTGCGACGCCGTTTGAGCTCGATCTCGAGCGCTTGGGTCTGCAAGGCGTCCGCGCGCGACAAACGTCCCACTCTACCCTGGTCGACCTCCACCGTCTTGACCGCCTCGGCGTCGGATTGGGTGTCGCTGAGGATCTCGTCCCTGTGCTGCTGGAGCAGGGCCCGGAGCCTTTCCAGATCGAGCCCAGATTCGTGGTTCATCAGACCTCCATCGTCGAGACGCCAGCCCAGCGCGGCACCGGCTGGGGCTCTCGGGGTGGCACCCGGATTCCATAATGCGCGACAATAGCCCGGCGACGAAAGCCCCCAACGCGCACAACCGCCGCTCGCAGGGCGAAAGACACCCACGTAAGAAGCAGAAATCCCCGGTTGGCGTCCGGCGCTGTAGCCCGCGCACATGATTCTATGCAGCGGATGCCGGTGGGACCACGACACGGGCGCCCAAATGAGCGCACCCCTGCCCAGGCCGGGCACCTTTGCCCTGGTGTTGCGCCGCACCGATGCGAGCGCGCCGTGCGTCGGCAGGCTGGGCCGCCTGGCGCTCCGCCCCGGCCACTACGTCTATGTGGGCAGTGCCCAGGGTCCAGGCGGCGTGCGAGCCCGGTTGTCGCGGCACCTACGCCAAGCGACACGACCGCATTGGCACATCGACTACCTGACGGCAGCCGCCGAGATCCGCCTCGAGCACCGTTGAGCCGCGATTGTCGGGCGCCTGCCTGGGGCCTTGACTCCGCTGCAGGGTTTTGGGGCCTCGGACTGCGTCTGCCCCAGCCACCTGATGCATCTACACGCCCCAGGGCGACGACGGAGCCGTGCTCACAGCTGATCCTCCAAGGGCAGGGGAGTGAGCA
>CAYQDX010000037.1:0-17087 GCA_964416345.1 uncultured Ectothiorhodospiraceae bacterium | reverse complement strand
GGGCGACGACGGAGCCGTGCTCACAGCTGATCCTCCAAGGGCAGGGGAGTGAGCAGGAAGTCGGTTAGGCGGCGCAGCAGGTTGCCGCCTGGCTGGGTGTAGCGCCGCCCGGCGGACGAGTCCCAGCGCAGGCTGTCGTCCGGCGCCTGGGTGACCCGCCAGCTGTTGCTCCCCGCCAGGTCCTCGGCAAAACCCGCCGCAATCCGACGCGCCAGCACCGGGCTGTCTATGAGCAGCCCCACCTCGGTGTTGAGGTTGGTGGAGCGCGGGTCGAGATTGAAGGTGCCGATGAAGACCTGGTGCTCGTCCAGCACCATCGCCTTGGCGTGCAGACTGGTTTGTGCGGCGTGCACGGGAGGCGTGTCGATGAGCCGGCGCACCCCAGCATCGGCGCGCATCTCAAAGAGCTCTACACCGGCGTCCAAGAACCGGTGGCGATAGCGCTTGTAGCCGGTATTGGCGACGATGACGTCCGTGGAGGCCAGGGAGTTGGTGAGGATGCGCACCCGCAGCCCCCTGGCGGTGGCGTTGGCGAGACCGTCCAGGAGGTCCGTCACCGGAATGAGATAGGCAGAGACGATCAGGATGTCCCGGGTCGCGCGGGCGGTGATCCCGCGCAGCCGCATCGCGATCTGCACGGGGGCGATGCCCGAGTCCACGGGTGGGCTGTCGAACAGCACCTGGGCGCACCCGGGCGTCAATGCCCGCTCGTGCTCGCTCAGCCACCGCCGGCTGGAGGCCGGCGTGGTCCGAAACGCCGCCAGGCGCCGGGCCTCTCCCTGCACGGTGGCCTGCAGTCGGGCGCGCAGTGCCCGCAGGTCGGTCTGCGTGGGTCCAGGTTTGACGAAGGCCTCCACCGGAAAAGACCAGGCGCTGTTCCAGAAGGTATAGAAGGTGGCGCTGACGTGCGGCACGACGGGACCGACGGCCAAGATGTCCAGGTCTCGGAAGTTCAGCTGCGGATCGATGCCTGCATACTCATCGCCGATGTTGCGTCCACCGACGATCGCCGCCGTATTGTCCACTACATAGAGCTTGTTGTGCATGCGGTGATTCAGCCGGTCCATGTGCAGCATCCACTCTATCCAGCGCAGCGGAGGCATGGGCATCCGCGTCTCGAACGGATTGAACAGCCGCACCTCGATCCTCGGATGCATGCCGATGGTGGCCAGATCCCAGTCGGCCCCTTCGTTGTTGATGTCATCGACCAGCAGACGCACGCGCACCCCACGGTCGGCGGCTGCGAGCAGCCGGCTCATGAGCAGCGATCCCGCATCGTCGTTATGCCAGAGGTAGTACTGAGCTTCGATGCTGCGCCAGGCCGTGTCCGCCAGAGACAGACGCCAGCGCATTGCGTCGGCGTTGGACTGTATGTCGAGAAAACGGGACGGTGCGGCGGCGCCCGCCCCCAGCAGGCGCGCAATGGTACCGCCGGTGGCGGGTGCCAGTGCTACGACAGAATCGCGCGGAAACTCGGTGGGCAAGCCGATGCAGCCTGCCAGGGTAGCTAGTAGTAGCGCCACAAAGGGATTGCGCGGCACGGCTTTCATCTTCCCCTTGGCTAGAGGCTTGGCCCGACCGCGGTTTCCAGCGGACTCGAGGGCGGCCACCGTCGGCCGAGCCGACCAGGGGTCGGGTGGCGGCTGGCACTAGACAGGACCCAGGGCCTAAGCTACAGTGCCAGGCGCTTATATGAGCACGATAACGCACACATCGCCGTCGTCCAATGTGGCCGTGTCGCTCGGCGGCCCGTTTTGCCTTGCGGGCACATGGCGCTGAGCATGAGCTCGGATCTGCGGGCATTCGTGCGCGGCTGGCTACGCGCCCCGTTTAAGGTCGGCGCGGTAGTCCCCAGTGGGGCAGCGCTGGCACGCAACATGGCCCTGCAGGTGGACCCCGCACGCCACCGCCGTGTGGTGGAGCTGGGGCCGGGCACCGGTGCCGTGACCAAGGCGCTGCTCGCGCGCGGTGTGCCCCCAGGAAATTTGTTCATCATCGAGCGCGATGCCGCATTCTGCCACTTGCTGCATCAGCGTTTTCCCGGCGTACGGATCATTCATGAGGACGCCCGCCACATGGGACGGGCGTTGAGCACCCGCGGCATCTACCATGTGGACGCCGTAGTCTCCAGCCTGCCGCTGCTGTCCCTGCGCACGGACATCCAGGAAGCCATACTTCGGGAGTGCTTCGAGCTGCTCGGCGAGGCGGGCCTGCTGATCCAGTACACTTACGGACCGCGCTCGCCGGTGCGCCGCAGCACCCTGCACCACCTCGGCGTCACCGGCGAAGCCGTAGCCCGCATCTGGCTCAACATGCCGCCCGCCACCGTCTGGCGCTACAGGGCGCACAGCGACGCCTTCACACTGCGCACCTCGCTGGCCGCCTGAGCGACGATGTGAGGGCGCGTCCATAAGGCCGGTGCTCGCGCCCCCCACTTGCCCCGCGCGGCACAGATTACGCGGGTCAACGCTCGAGCTCCACGATCTCCATGCGGTGGTTGCCGCAGGGATTCTCGGCGGACGGTCCCTGGGTCAGGACGGCGAGTCCGCTGGTGAGTCCGGCATCGCGCAGCCAGTCACGGGCGAGTGTGGTCCAGTCCGCCAGCTCGGCATCCACGCGCACCGGCTGCACGCCATAGGAGAACTGCAGTGCCTGGCAAGTGCTCTCGGAAGGGCTGAAGGCCGTGATCCATACCGGGAGGCGAAACCGGGCGACGCTGCGGGCCGTGGCGCCGCTGCGGGTCGGCGTGACCACCGCGACCGGACTCGCACGCTCGACGGTGCGCTCCACGCTGAGCGCAAGCACGTCCACCACACTGACCTGGTCCTGTCGCACATTCTCCTTGAGGACCTTGCGCAGGCCGCGGTCGCGACGGTAGGGCTCGGTGGCAATCGCAATCCGAGCCAGCATCGAGACCGCATCCACGGGATAGCGGCCCATGGCAGACTCCTCGGACAGCATCACGCAATCGGTGCCATCCAGTATGGCGTTGGCGACGTCGGTGGCCTCGGCCCGGGTCGGGCGGCGCTGCTGGACCATGGACAGCAGCATCTGCGTCGCCGTAATCACCGGCTTGCCGAGCGAGTTGGCTCGCTCCATCAGGTCCTTCTGCACGACCGCCATACGCTCGATGGGAATCTCCACGCCGAGGTCCCCGCGCGCCACCATAATCCCGTCGGCCAACTCAAGGATGGCGGCCAGGTTGTCGAGGGCGCCCCGGCGTTCGATCTTGGCGATCACGAAGGGACTGTGGCCCAGGGCCTGGGCCGCTGCCCGCACTGCGCGCACGTCCTCGGCGGTGGCCACGAAGGACTGGCTCACGGCATCCACACCCTGCGCCATGGCGAAGCGCAGGCACTCATGATCATGCTCGGTGAAGGCGCTGATCCCGAGATCTACGCCCGGCAGGTTGAGGCCCTTGCGGGAGCGCAGCTCGCCCCCGGTCTGGACCCTGCAGCGCACCTCCTGCGCGGCCACGCCAAGCACGGTCAGCTGAATGAGTCCGTCATTCAGGAACAGGGTGTCGCCCGCACTCACCACGGAAGGCAGCCCAGCAAAGCTCACCGAGACCCTGTCGCGATCTCCCAGCAGCTCCTCCGTGGTCAGGACCAGCTCTTCGCCGTGCAGCAGCTCGATGGGCTCCTCGGCGAGCTGGCCCACGCGCAGCTTGGGACCGGGCAGGTCCGCCATGATCGCCACCCGTTTTCCCGTCGCGCGGGCCGCGGCGCGAATCGCCTCGATCACCTGACCGTGGCTGGTGAGATCGCCGTGGGAGAAGTTCAGCCGGGCGACGTTCATCCCGGCGCGAATCATATGCTGCAGCGTCTGGGCGTCCTGGGACGCCGGGCCGATGGTACAGACAATCTTGGTCTTGCTTGGGCCGATCATGCGCTTGCCTCCGGGAGAATCCTAAGACCATGCCCGACCCAGGTTTCGGCCGTATGACTGCTTGACGAGGAGCTTGGGAGACGGGTTGCGCTCGCGCCGCCGCAGTGCCAGCAGCACTACTCGGGTCTCTCCCTGGGCTCCAGGGCGCAGCGCACCCATAGCGCATGCTCGCCACCCCCCGCCAGCTCCACAATTTCGCCCGCGGCATTCGCGCTCTCCACGCACAGCATGTGCAGGAAGCCATCCTCTCCCAGGTCGCCGAGCCTGTCGGCCTTCTCCAGCCAGGGGTTCCACACCACGGTGGACGCGCTGCCCCGCTTGCTGATGCGGATGCGCCGCGCCATCGCCGGGTCGTCGATCACGCAGTCTCCCCGGGTGCCCAGGTAGACCCGGTCGGTCTCTCCCCCGACGGTTACCGGCCCGCGCTGACGCCCGCGTCGGGCGCCGTCCACCATGTCGAGAAAGTCGCAGTCCTCCAGACCCTCCACGGCCACGGCGGTGACATCGCCCACTCGAAAGTAGCTGTGCAGGGCCTCACCGAGGGTGATGGGCTCCGATCCTGGATTGCGCGTCACCAGCTCGATCTCCAGAGTGGCGCCGATTCGGAAGCGAATCTCCAGCACTGCCCGGGACCATGGCGCCCGCGCGGCGTCCTGCAGCAGCCGCAGGCTCAGACCGGTGCCGCCGTCCGCCAGCGACTCACTGCCGATCACTTCCCAGGGGGAGGTGCGAGCATAACCGTGACGAGGTTCTTCGGCCCTCGTGGCATGGGGTCCGAACCAGGGCCAGCACACCGGGATGCCCCCGCGAATCGACATGCCCGGTACGAACGTGGCGGCCGGCGACAGCCAGATGACTGGCTGCGCCCCCTGCGGCTGCCAGCCGAGCAGCTGACCGCCCTGCAGCGCCACCCTGGCGGTGGCCACTGGTCCGGCGATCTCCGCCATGAGGAGCCCCCTGGGACCCACGGCGAAGGCCAGCCGGCCGGGCAGGCCGAAGCGTCGGTTCAGTCGCGTGATCTCCGTGCTGCTCATGGATGCACCTCCACGCAATGCACATGCTACCAGTTTGTGTCGTCGTAGGTGTCCGCCGGGCTGTCGACCTTGTGCCCGTCTATGGCGCCTATGGGATAGACCCGAGGGAGTATGATGCGACGCGCAGTCGGGCCAGCACCAGATTCGGAGTTGAAGATGCCGAAATCGGCGCGGCCACCGGGCACCTCCGCCACCGGATCCATGGCGCCCCGCAGCTCGCGGATATCCATCTCCAGGCCCAGCTCCGCACGACAGCCCTTGGCCTTGGTGGCATAAGTGCCGGCGAGCTCGAATTGGTGTCGCCACTAGCGCGGCGAGGGGAAGCCGAGCTATGAGCCCCGTTTGTCTTCCGGGCCATCCTCGAACAACGCCTTCACTGCGGCTAACGGATCCTCGGTCCGAGTCGACGTGTCAGCATCCGCGGAGCCGGCACCGAACAAGGCGTCGAGCTGAGATCGGGCCGCATCAGCGGCCGCCCAATCCGGCGGTGCATGTGCACCCGGCCGGGGAATGAAATAATCGCAAAAGTTGGCGAGATCGAGCTCTCGCGGAGGATCGGCCAGATCGTGGTCGCAGCGATTATCGAGTCGTGGCGCGTAGTGGCGGCATTGCAGACACACATGCAGATCCGCCCCGCAGGCCTTGCACTGCTCCAGGCGGGGAAACGGCCGCGGAATGTCGCGGCGCAAAGGCGCTCCGCAGCGCCAGCATGACAGTCTTGCGCCCATCGCTACCTCCGAAGACGGGCCCCACCTGCACTCGTGGTAGTCGCCCGGCAGTGTTGGTGCTTCCCCAAGCTAAGCACAATACACCACACGCGGCGGCGACAACAAAGTCGCCGGCGCCGAGCCTCGGCGTCGTGCTTGACCGGCACGCCGGCCCGGGACAAACTGCCGCCGGATGGCTGCGCCCCGGGGCGTGATCACGAGACGCCTGACCATTTCAGACTCAGAAAGGGCGCATTCGCATGCATAACCTAATGACCGTGCTCAACACGATCGACGGCTACGTGTGGGGCCGATTTACGCTGGTCCTGCTACTTGGCACCGGCATCTATCTTACGATCGGGCTGCGCCTGGCGACTTGGCGGCGCATCCTCGAGGGCTTCCGGCTACTCTGGCACGGCCGTCGCGGGGACGACCGGCAGGGTGATATCACCCCGTTCCAGGCCCTGATGACTGCCCTGTCCGCCACGGTCGGCACCGGCAACATCGCCGGCGTGGCGACGGCAATCTTCCTCGGCGGCCCCGGCGCCTTGTTCTGGATGTGGATCACCGCCCTGTTCGGCATGGCCAGCAAGTACGCCGAGGCAGTGCTCGCCGTCAAATTTCGCGAGACGGACCATCGCGGCATGCGCGTCGGTGGTCCCATGTACTACATCAAGAACGGCATGGGCGCGCGCTGGAAATGGCTGGGCGGCGCCTTCGCCCTGTTCGGCATGCTGGCGGCATTCGGCATCGGCAACACGATTCAGTCCAATTCCGTCGCTCAGGCCCTGGCCAAGACCTTCGCCCTGGACACCTGGATCATCGGCGTGCTGCTGGCGGCCTTGGCCGGTGCCGTTATCATTGGCGGCATCCGCCGCATCGGGGAGGTGGCGTCGCGCCTGGTGCCCTTCATGGCGCTCGTCTACGTCCTCGGCGCCCTTCTAATCATCGTGCTCAATATCGGTGCCGTCCCAGGGGCGCTGGCGACTATCGTCTCCAACGCCTTTACCGGCACCGCCGCGGCGGGCGGCTTCGCCGGGAGCACCCTCATGCTCGCACTGCAGTACGGCGTGGCGCGCGGCATTTTCTCCAACGAGGCCGGGCTGGGCAGCGCACCCATCGCCCATGCGGCGGCGCAGACCGACGACCCGATACGCCAGGGCACCATCGGCATGCTGGGCACCTTCATCGATACGATCGTCATCTGCACCATGACGGGCCTGGTGATCGTCCTGACCGGCGCATGGGACAGCGGCCTGACCAGCGCCGCCCTGTCCGCCCATGCCTTCGATCTGGGGCTACCCCGCTTCGGCGAGTGGGTGGTGACCTTCGGCCTGGTGCTGTTCGCCTTCACGACGATCCTCGGCTGGAGCTACTATGGCGAGCGCTGCGCGGAGTATTTGCTCGGCGAGCGCGTTATCTGGCCCTACCGGGTGCTGTGGATACTGGCCGTGCCGCTGGGGGCCCTGGCCGCCGACACCAATGAGAGCATCAAGATGCTATGGCTGATGGCCGATATCCTCAACGGGCTGATGGCCATGCCCAATCTCATCGCCTTGCTGAGTCTGAGCCCGGTGGTGTTCAGGCTGACCGCCGAGCACCTGGCCCGGCCGCGGGAGGCTCACTCCAGGCGGTAGTCGGCCACCCATTCGTAGCCGAATCTACCCGCTGAAGTGGTGACCACCAGCCTGCTCCGACCCGGTGACGCTCGCTGGTAGGTGCTGTGATCGATGCGAATCTCCTCGGCGCGACGGCCCGTGCGCCAGGACTTGACCGTCGCGTAGTAGGTCGTGCTGCTCTTCGAGCGGCTCCAGCGCTTGTGCAGTACCGGCGCACCGTGCTCGGACGCCGGACCGTCGTCCAGCAGCCCGTTGAGCACCAGCAGCCCGCCTGCGGACAGTGCAGGAATTCCGATGAGCGCGACGCCCAGAGTCACCGAGAGATGAATGTGGGAGGAAGAGCGGCCGCGCAGCCACATGAGCGCCAGCATCCCGAAGGCCAGCAGCGCCGCCAGGCCGAGCCTCAGGCTGTCGAGGAAGACCTGTAGTCCGTCCAGTGGGCGAAAGGCGTTGACGCCCCACATGACGGAGGCCAGGGCGCCGATCGCCGTGCCGATCGAGATGGCGTAGACGGCGAGGCGGCGTGCCTTCCAGCCGGCATCGGGGGTAGCTGTCGCCTGTAGCCGCTCCAATCCTTGGCCGAGGACTCCGAGCTGACGCACCGCCTCCTCGACCACCTCGGGGCTGCCG
Source organism: uncultured Ectothiorhodospiraceae bacterium (assembly GCA_964416345.1). GTDB lineage: Bacteria > Pseudomonadota > Gammaproteobacteria > CAYQDX01 > CAYQDX01 > CAYQDX01. Next base: position 9,209 of record CAYQDX010000037.1, on the reverse strand, counting down.
TGCGCCGGGTCGCGCAGCGGCCTGATGCGCGCCTCCAGCCTGCCAGCGGCGAGCACGACCTCGGAAAATCCTAGCCCCTGTAGCCGCTGCACCGCCTCCCGGCGCCTGGCATCGAGGAGCGCACTGCGGGTAAAGGCGGGAGCGTCACTGAGCACGTACACCGCCTGGTCGAAGGCTCTGTCGCCGGTCTGCACCTCCGCGGAGACGCCGAGGCGCTTGAACAGGCGCAGGGCGCCGGTCTCCCGCACCAACCTGAATTCGCCATCGGTGGCACAATCGATGCTGACGTGGAAGGACGGTGGCCTGTTCTTGCCGGCCTCGATCCTCCAGTAGCGGTAGGCCGTGCCGGCGAGCTCACCGGCATAGACGGAGCCGCTGGAGCGCGCCCCGAGGGCGGCGGCGGTGGCGGCCAGCTCCCGCTTGTGTCGCCTCTGCTGGGCAAGCCCGTAGAAAACGAGTCCCGCCACGATGCCAATGAACAGGATGACCGAGACGACGACGCCCGCAATGGCGACGCTGCCTGTCATGCGCTGCTAGCCCTGCACGACCGCCAGGGGCTGCGCCGGACTCCCATCCAACGGAGGGATCTTCCTCTTGCTGCCCGCGTGCCGGCTCAGAACGGGCTCAGCGCGCCCGCCCCCTCCCGTCGTGTCAGGATATTGGATCCGTGCCTCCGCTTCCGCAGGGCGTCTGCGAGCTGGTGCACGGCCATGGCGTAGTACGTGCTGTGGTTGTAGCGCGTGATGACGTAGAAGTTGTGCAGCCCCAGCCAGTATTGATAGCCGCCCCGCGCATCCAGACGCAGCAGGCTGACCTCACGCCGCCCGTCCAGGGGGATGCGGCTGGTCACTCCGAGCCGTGCCAGGGCGCTCAGGCTGTAGCTGGTGGTGTAGTCCGCCTTGAGCGCGCGCGCGGCGCCCCCCCGGGTGTCGGCTCGTACGGCCACGCCCTCGCCGGCCCGCCAGCCCTGCCCGTGCAGATAGTTGGCGACGCTGCCGATGGCATCCTCCGGGTCCCACAGGTCGCGGCGTCCATCGCCATCGAAGTCCACGGCGAACCTGCCGAAACTGCTGGGCATGAACTGGCCCAGCCCCATTGCACCTGCGTAGGAGCCGACTGGCTCGAAGGGATCGAAGCCTTCGTCGTGAGCCATCACCATGAAAGTTTCGAGCTCGCCGCGGAAATAGTCCGAGCGCCGGGGGAAATCGAAGGCCAGCGTGGCCAGGCAATTGATCACCTTGTGCCTGCCGACGTTGGCGCCATAGTGCGTCTCCACGCCTATTATGGCGACAACATACCAGGGCGGCACACCATAGCGTGCCTCGGCCCGCTCCAGGGATCGGGCATGCTCGCGCCAGAAACGCACTCCCTGGTCGATGCGCCCCGGGGTGATGAATCTGGCCCGGTAGCGTGTCCAGGCGCCGGTGGGACCCGGGGCGGGACTCACGTGGGGCCGGTTCACGAGATCCAGGATCCACTCCTGGCGCTGCAGCCGCGAAAAAGCTCGCGTCAACTCGGCACGGTCCAGCCCATGCACCCGCACCAAGCGGTCGACGAGGGCTCTGGCGGCCGGATAGGCCGCGTACTCTCCGGTCAACACCACGGGTGGCGCGGCTTCCTCGGCGGCGGCCGCGTTAGTCACCACCGGTCGTGAGGCCGGTACACGGGCCTCGGCGGCCACCACCGAGTCTTCCGTGGCGGCCTCGCTCTTCGCCGCGGGAGGATCCGAGGCACAGCCACCCAGCGCGGCCAGCACACCGGCACAGGAGAGCAAGGCAGACAGACGCATACGCGGCACCCTGAGTTGGAGCATGCTGCTCGATCCTACGTCAAGCCATGCGGTAAGCAAACAGCCTGCGTCCAGGATACTCCGCCCCCTGGCCGGCGTGCACGCGGGGCCGACGCCTGCGCCGTGGTCATCCGCCCAGCGCCTTCTTCAGGGCTTCGAGCTCAGCCAGTAGGGAGTCGACCTTGCCCTCTAGGTTGGAGACTCGTGCCGCCAGACCACTTCCGGCCGGGGCGCTCCGCGCCTCTTGGGGCTCGACCATCGCGCTCACCGGCCCGCCGAACAGGTGAGCATAGCGACGCTCGCGGCGGCCGCGCTCCAACGGTAGCTCCACTACCCACGGTCCATCCTGCCGCTCGACGAGAGTGTGCAGGGTCGCCTCCACCTGCTCCAAACTGGTGAAGTCCGCCATCCGGCCGCAGCGAGTGTGAATTTCACCGGCGGTCTGCGGGCCGCGCAGCAGCAGTACGGCGAGCACTGCGAGCTCCCTGGGCGGAAAGTCGATGGCCTTGGTGAGCGTGTCGGCGAGCTTGTGGGCGTACTTGGGCACCCGGCCGCCGGCCCCGCCCTTCTCCCAGACGAGATGCAGCTTGGTCAAGGACTCCAGTGCCTCCAGCACCTCGTCATAGCCGAGGCTCATGACTGGGTCGCGGTTGGACTTCTGATTGCAGGCGGCCGTGAGGGCGCTCAGCGTCAGCGGATAGTACTCCGGCGTGGCCAGGCTCTTCTCGATGAGGGCACCGAGCACCCGAGACTCGATGGGACTGAGCTCGAAGTTCATGCCTAATGCTCCCTGTGACGTCGGGGCTTAGCATATTATGGTGGGCTCGGGCATGCCACCGGTGCAGCCGAGCCGCCCGTTACGGGCACGGACGGCTCGCAGGGCATCTTCCCCTACTACCACACCAAGCCCAGCAACGCTCCCGGATTGCTGCAGATCATACAAAGGGCCAAACCGCGCATCGCACCGGCCAAAGGCATCGCCGCCAAGACCGATCCCGCAAAGGACACTCCAAGGCGGGCGAGTGGCATTCGGCCGTAGCGGCGCCTTCAGCGCAGATGGTGGACTTCCTGCCTCGGCACACCCTGCGAGACTGTGAATCACGGGTCACGCTTCACCACCGAGCGCCTCTGGTGGTTGACCGGAATCGGCGTGGTGTGCTCGACTGGCATCCGATCTCTAGCCCCAGTTCGACGGGATCGGTACCAGGGAAGAAAGCAAAGGCATATGACTGCCCCTCACCGGAGCCACACACCAGGCAAGGAGGCGAATCATGCCCCGCTCCATCCCCGCCACGCTGCGCCGTCACCCCCTGTCCGAGGCCATCGCCCGGGCACGCCGACCCCTCTTGGCGGGTAGCCTGATGCTGTGCCTGGCGGCGCCTGCCTTCGGGGCACCAGTGGAGATCGAGCTATCTGCTCTTGGGGCGGGGGACGGCAGCCAGGGGTTCGTGCTCAATGGAGGCGCCGCCGAGGACGCTGCGGGCTGGTCTGTCAGCGACGCAGGCGACGTCAACGGTGACGGTACCGACGACATAATCATTGGCGCCCACCGGGCAGACCCCGGTGGCCGGAGTGAGGCCGGAGAAAGCTACGTGGTCTTTGGCCACAGCGGCGCGTTCCCTGCGGCACTTGAGCTCTCGGCGCTACAGTCTGCCAACGGCGGTGACGGGAGTCAGGGATTTGTGCTCAACGGGGCCATCGCCGGACAGTATTCCGGGTATTCGGTCGGCGCAGCAGGTGATGTCAACGGAGACGGCATCGATGATGTCATCGTCGGCGCACCAAAGCTACCGCCACCCGGCCCGATGCTTCCTGCTGCACCGGGGAAGAGCTATGTCATCTTCGGGCACACTTCGCCTTCGCTCCCGAGCTGGAGCTCTCTTCCCTCATGTCGACCAACGGCGGCAGCGGCGCGCAGGGCTTCGTGCTCAACGGGGCCGCCGCGGGCGACTCTTCCGGCTTCTCCGTCAGCGCCGCTGGCGACGTGAACGGCGACGGCGTCGACGACGTGGTCATCGGGGCTCCCTTCGCCACCCGCGCCGGCAAGACTTTCACCGGGGAATCCTACGTGGTGCTCGGCCACACTGGCGGATTCACGCCAGAGATGGAGCTTTCAAGCTTGAGGTCGACCGCTGGCGGCGATGGCACTCAAGGGTTCGTGCTCTTCGGCAAGGCGCAGGACCTTTCTGGCGCCTTCGTCGGTGCTGCCGGAGACGTGAACAGCGACGGCATCGACGACGTTATCATCAACGGCTTCATAAAGAGCTACCTGGTCTTGGGTCATACCAGCGGCTTCGCGCCAGAGCTGAAGCTCTCCAGCCTCAAATCTGCGAATGGCGGCAACGGTACGGTCGGATTTGTGCTCAACGGCGCGGACAGCGCGGGTAGTGGCGCGGGCGACATCAACGGCGACGGAATGGACGACGTCATCGTCGGAGCCTACTTTGCCCACCCCAACGGCAGCCACAGCGGTGCCAGCTACGTCGTCTTCGGCGCCGACACCGTCGCCGACAGCTTCGGCTTCACACCCGTCAACGACGTGCTCCCCGACACCTGGGTGAGCAGCAATGCCGTCGTGGTCGGCGGTCTCGGCACCTCCACGCCCGTCAGCATCAGCGGCGGCCAGTACGCCATCGATGGCGGGGCTTTCACCGCCGACCCAGGCAGCGTCAGCCCCGGGGCGTCGGTGGTGGTCCAAGTGCTCTCCTCCATGCTCTACTCCGACCCGGCGGCGGCCACCCTGATGATTGGCACCGCCGATGGCAGCTCCGCCAGCGTCACCGTCACCACCACGCAGGCCAGCCTCAGCATCTCCAACCTGGTGCATGCCGAGGGCGACAGCGGCATCACTCCCTTCGACTTCATCGTCAGTCTCGACGGCCCCTCGGTCCTGGACATCATGGTGGACTACACGGTCTCCGGCATCACCGCCACCGAGGGGGTGGACTTCCAGCAGCCGCCCCTGCCCCACAGCCTCACCATTCCTGCCGGCAAGAGCAGCGGCACCCTCAGCGTGCCCGTGCTCGGCGACACGACCATCGAGCCCAACGAGCAGTTCCGGATCCAGCTCTCCAATCCCCAGAATGCCAACCTCAGCAACACTCTGGCCGTCGGCACCATCGAAAATGACGATGGCCCGAAACCCTTGTTCGCCGACGCCTTCGAGAGCGGGGACACCTCGGCCTGGAGCACCGTGGCGGCGGGATCGTGAGTCGGGATCGTTAGCTCGCCAGATCGCCCAAGAGGTTCGCCGAGAGGGCTCGCCTGCTGATATGGACGGACTCCCATCGGTAAGAGGCCAGCCCCCTGTGGCTGAATCTTCGTCGGCCAGTCTCGCCGGGGGAGTGGCCTTCGCGCGAAGGCACGTTGCAAGTGAGCTTGTGGTAGCGGGTTTGCCCACGATTCCATTTTCCCACACGCAGCAGCCAAATACATCGCGGGCAAGACCGCTCCGACGAAGGCCGGGCCCAGGGAGGGCGATCCTACGGCACCGACGGTGCGCTTCGCTGCGTTCGGCAGCACTTCTTGTGAGTGCGGATCACGAATTACGCGCGCCCCTATCTCGTGCGCGGCGAGGCCCTGGCCATGCTCGGCGAGACGGCACGTGCCACAGCCACGTACCGAGCGACCCTGGCCCGCTGGAACGATCCCACCGTAGATCCACACCGTAGATCAAGGACACCCATCTTTTCTGCGCGCCCTTCATATCTGCGCGTTTCTGATGCCGGATGAGCGAGTGGTGACCTACCGGACTCTTGACCGAGCGGTCGAATGAGTGGCTTCCGGCGAAAGGCTGAGAACTTTAAGGAAAAGTAGGGCCTTGGACCATTGGATGGCGACGTACGGGCAGTTTGGAACCTCCCCCTATTGCGTCGGCCACCACCGCGGGGATAGTCCGCCGAATTGCAGAGAGGCTACGGCACCATTGTGTTAGGCGCCGCCGAATAGTCGCACTGCTTGGGCCAGTTCCAGTCGAAGTCGGCGAGCAGCTTGAAGCGACCGAGCCGGGCACTGCTGAGGCGCCGCTGCAAACCCCGGCGCGCCCGCTGTTCCTCCTCCCAGCGGATCAGCGGCTCGACCCAGGGGGCACCAAACACTTCCTCACAGTGGGCCGCCAGCAGGCCGTAAAGCTTCAACGCCTTGGCCCGTTCCTGCAAGGAGTCACTGGTCGTTGTCGTGGTCATCATCGTTCTCGGGACGGGGTTGCAGTTGGTCGTAGTCATTGAGCTTGTGGGGCTTCACCACGAGTGTTTTCACGCGCGGGTCCTCGGGCAGCTCAACGGCCAGCGGCGGGGCCTGGTCGCGCTGCTCGCGGTGGCGCTCAAGGGCCAGGCGCACCGCATTGGGATGGGGCACGCCCCGGGCCAGCGCCTCGCCAATGGCCGCCTCCAGTTCCGCGGCGCCATGGCGATCGAATAGGCGCGACAACGAGGCGGTGAGGGAGCCGAGGTTCTGCCCGCGCGCGGCGGCCTGGCTGAGTAGCGCCCGGCGGTTGGGGGCGGCGTGGAACAGGCGATCGGCGCCGCGGTGATGGCGCCCCTGGCGCTTGGCCTCGCTCAGCGCGGCGATATGGGCGGGATCTTCGACCTGTTTGTTGCCAACAGTTGGGGCTGCTCCTGCTCGAAGGCCTCGCGCACCGAAAGCGAGCGATCCTCGGGACAGGGACGCTCTGAGGCCTGACCGGTGCAACGGGCTACCGACGGCCGGGGGAAATCGTCTGCGGTATTCGACGGACCTGCAAGGAGGGGAGACCATGAGGCGGGGTCGAGCTCAAGCCCGAACGCGTCGAGCGCCTTGAGCTGATGGAAAGAGACGAGCCGATCCTCCTAACGACCGACTGAGGAAGCTCGACGATGCAGATCGCCATCTAAAGAACGCCAATCCCGGCTGCTTTGGCCGCGGCAATAAGTCTTTGGTCCAGCGTTGCTAGTGGCAATCTGAGCCTCAGCGCTAGCTCGAGGTAAATCGCATCATAGACGGAGAGCCCGTAACTATTGGCGATTGGGAGCACTGTATGCAGCACCCTGAGGCAGGATTCCGGATCGATGTCGATCGGTAATGCCTCGAGGTCATCACGAATGCGCGGCCAGTCATCCTCGCTGATTCTTCCACGGCGTGTCGCTACCAGCAGCACGTTTGCGACCTCAATCGGCCAGAGTGCCGGCACAACCGCGCCGTCCTGTATCAGAGATTCTCGCAGGGCATCTGTGGAGTCAGTGGCCTCATCGGGAAACACCCATGCCATGGTCACCGAACAGTCCAGGACAAAGGCCATCAGTATCTTCGCCCCTCCTCGATCATCTCCCGGACGGGTAGGCCACCCAGGCCATGGGTCTTCTGAAACGTTTTGAGATCATCAATGGCCGCGCGGATCTTGTCAGGGTCCCGCTTTCTATAAGGGATTAGCTCGGCGACGGGATGGCCGTGCTTTGTAATCACAAAGCGTTCCCCTTTCTGAACTCGCTCCAGCAACCTGGGAAGATGTGTTTTGGCTTCGAACGCACCGACTTCAGACACCAGCAGAGACTCCCAGCAAACAGACCAGTTGCAGACTAGTTTAGCGATGGCTCTTGTCCGCCGTCAAGGCAGGTGTCGGGCAAGCAGTGGAAAGGGCGGGCTCCGGACGCTCAACGGGTCTCCCTCCACTCTCGCCCTGACCTGCATCCTCTCGACAAATTCCTCGCTACCCGGGTACATCTGCTGGCGCAGGCCGTCCCAGATGCGCTCCCCTACACCCTGCAGAACAAAGCGCCGATGGCGCTGCCGCCAGGAATCGCCAGCACTTGGATGGTCTCCACGCCCTTCTACTTGCCGGAAATCCCGCCTGCTGAGGGGCTTCCGCCATCAGTGCGGCAGATGTCCTTCGCCAAGACCCGGACTGGGCCACTTTCTCGGCCTGGGCCCTGTCGATTCGGCGTTCGGCCTGCGATTGGGCGCAAATGCGGGCATCGCAAAATCGGTAAGTTGTGCGCGGCGGCTCACACTGAACCAGGGTCAGCAGCTCCCCCGCAAACCAGTCAACGAGTGGCGCGTCATGGCATCGTGCTCTATCATGAAACACCAAGTTCTATCTTGATGATTGCACCCATGACCAAAGTCGTTCGTGAGAAGTTTTCCTCCCAGGCCGCGCCAGAGGTGCTGGCCGCACTGCGCCAGATTGCCGAGTCCGAGGGCCGCCAGTTCCAGACCGTGTTGGACGAGGCGCTGCGCGACTACATCGAAAGACATCAGAAGGAGCGCCCGCGCCGGCACGTGATGGCCACGTTCGCAGCCAGCCTCGAGGAGTTCGACAGCCTCTACCTCGAGCTGGCGAAGTAAGGGCCGCGGCAAAAGATAATGGTCCCAAGATTGCGCCGGAGTTGGGGCCGGATTCAAGGCGCGGCAAGGGGCGCATAGCCCGGTCTATGTAACCCTTGCCGCAACGCAGAAGCCGGCGCCAGAGACCAGTAAGATGGGACCACTATTTCTTGCCGCGGCCCTAAGTTGTGGCGCGTGATTACTTGACGGTGGCCGACGTGCTCGGCTTGCACACCGTGCTGATGCAGCGTTACGGCGGCGGGCTGGGCGTGCGCGATCCCGGCGCGCTGGAAGCCGCGCTGTTTAGGCCGCAGACGGGCTACTACGAAGACATCGTGGCCGAGGCGGCCGCGCTGATGGAGAGTCTGGCCATCAACCATCCGTTCATAGACGGCAACAAGCGCATCGCCTTCGCCGCGGTCGATGTGTTTCTGCGCATCAACGGCTGGCGGCTGCAACGACCGTCGATGCAGATCTACGCCGAGATGATGCAGATGTTCGAAGCCCGAACCTTCGACATCGCCCACCTCGAACCGTGGCTGCGAGGTTTCGCGGCTTCGGTGGCGTAGGCCATGCCGAAGCAGACGGACACCCGCCTCCTGGACACTGCCAAGCGCGCCGTGCAAATCATCGGAAATTGGGCGCGCAGGGTCTCGCCTTGTTGCATCGCCCTGCGTACGGTGCGACCCGCCGTCGCCAAGTGCACGTCGAAGTATGCCGCAACGCCGATAGCGCTGCCGCGTTTGCGCCCGAGCCGACCCGAACCGACTCAACAAAGACCGTCCACCGCCCGCCAACCCGGCACCGGTGCCGTCCCCACCATCGCCCGATAATTGCTCCACGCCCACTGCTCCGGCGAATCCACCAAGGAACGCTTCTCTGTCCTCATCGTTCTCGTAACTCGCCTCGCGCCGATCACACCGGGAGGTGACGTGATACAGAGCACCGGCAAACTCGATACGCAGGGGTCTCGCCATTGCCAGAGCTCACCTCACCCCACCACATGCCAATGCGAGAACTCCGTTGGCCGTTTGCAAGCCCTGCGACGGCGTCCCCTCGATTGGCCGAGAGGGATCTTGCGGCTGTGCTCTGTTTAAAGACCTGTCCCCATCTTCGCTGCCCG
>CAYQDX010000036.1:0-19554 GCA_964416345.1 uncultured Ectothiorhodospiraceae bacterium | reverse complement strand
CGGTGTGCCGGGATTCATCCTCAGTGGCTGGCGCAGCGTTGGCCCCCAAGACGATTGACATCCACCGCAGGGAAACGTACGGTATCGCGTACGTATTGGAGGCGACTCATGACCACCATCACCGCGACCGAAGCTCGCAAACGTCTCTACGCCCTCTTGGATGAGGTGGCGGAATCCCATGATCCGGTGCAAATCGCCGGCAAACGGAGCTCGGCCGTCCTGGTCTCGGAAGAAGACTGGAGGGCCATCCAGGAGACCCTCTATCTGCAGTCTATTCCGGGTATGAGAGAGTCCATTCTGGAAGGGATGCACGCACCGGTTGACGAGTGCGAGGAGCATCTCGACTGGTGAGCTGGCGGCTCGTCTACACGAAGCAAGCCAGGAAAGACGCCAAGAAAGTGGCATTTGCGGGGCTGAAAGTCAATGCCGAGCTGCTGATCGAGCTCCTCAAGGAAGACCCCTTCAGGACTCCCCCACCGTTCGAAAAGCTCGTTGGCGACCTGGCCGGGGCATATTCCCGGCGAATCAATATTCAGCATCGACTCGTCTATCAAGTGCTTCCTGAGCACAGGACCGTCAAGGTCCTCCGAATGTGGACGCATTACGAGTAGAAGCGCAAACGGTGTCACGCCTGCACCGTTGCATGCCCACAGGGCAAACAACCGGAGATAGCATCTTATGGACGCCTCCGCGTAGGGCCTCTCACCCTATCCCGCCGCTCACCCCTCTCGCCAACTTGCCGTCATTGCCCGGTCGGGCCGGCTGCTTGTCGGTTTCCCGACAAGCGACCTGCACCCGCGTGTGGGGTGTCTGCCAATCCCCTACCGTCCTTTTGACTAAGCGTCTGAATGCAGTGTGCCAATGGTATGGCATAGGCCTTGCCCTGAGGGTGTAAACCGGTTCTCAGCGAGCTGTTGCCGTGGCCGAGTCTCAACACAGCGTCACCATCGATGACACCACCCTGCGCGACGGCGAGCAGTCTGCCGGGGTGGCCTTCAGCCTGGAGGAGAAGCTGGCGATCGCGGCCGCCCTCGACGGCATCGAGGTGCCGGAGCTTGAGGTTGGTATACCCGCCATGGGCGAGGAGGAGCGTGAGGGCATCCGGGCGGTGGCACGGCTGGGCCTGAAGGCGCGGCTGCTGGTGTGGAGCCGAATGCGGGCAGAGGATTTGGCACACTGCCGCGATCTCGGCGTGCACATGGTGGATCTCTCGATTCCGGTGTCCGATCAGCAGATCGAGCATAAGCTGGGACGGGATCGGGACTGGGTGCTGGCCGCCATCGATCGTCACGTGCGCACGGCGCTGGACATGGGGTTGAGAGTGTGCGTCGGCGGTGAGGACGCCTCCCGCGCCGAGACGGAATTCCTGCTTCGGGCGGTCGATGCCGCCGAGAGCGCGGGCGCCAGTCGTTTCCGCTTCGCCGACACCCTGGGGGTGATGGAGCCCTTCGGCGTGCGCGAGCGGATTCGTCATATTCGCAGCATCACGGATATGGGGATCGAGATGCACGCCCATGACGATCTGGGACTCGCCACCGCCAACACCCTGGCCGCCGTGCTGGGTGGCGCCAGCCATGTGAGCACCACGGTGAACGGTCTGGGCGAGCGCGCCGGCAATGCGGCCCTGGAGGAGGTGGTGCTGGGGCTGCGCACGCTGCACGGCTTCGATCTCGCCATCAATCAGAGAGGCTTCGCTGCCGCCTCGCGTTTGGTGGAGTCCGCCTCGGGCCGGACCCTGTCCTGGCACAAGAGCCTGGTGGGCGAGGGGGCCTTCACCCACGAGGCCGGAATTCACCTGGACGGCCTGCTCAAGGACTTGCGCAATTACCAGGGTGTGGACCCGGTGGCGCTGGGACGCGAGCACCGTCTGGTGCTGGGCAAGCACTCGGGCACCCGCGCCATCCTGTGGGCCTATGGGGAGCTCGGCATCCACCTCAGCCGCGAGCAGGCCGACGCATTGCTGGTATGCGTGCGCCGCTTCGTGACCCGGGCGAAGCGCCCGCCTCTGGATGGGGAGATGCGCGAGCTCTACGCGGCAGTCTCCCCCGATCTGGGAGAGCCGATGTGGATATGAGCACGCCGCAGATGCCGCAGCCGCGGGTCGATGCCACACTGGCAACGCACCCGCGTATTCTGGCGCTGTGGTGCGAAGACGTGCGCTGCGTGTTCGAGCGCGACCCGGCGGCCCGCAACTTCTGGGAGGTGCTCACCACCTATCCCGGCGTGCACGCCATCCTGATCCACCGAGTCTCGCATCGCCTCTGGCGGCGTGGCTGGCGCTACCTCGGACGCCTGGTTGCCTACCTGGCCCGCATGCTGACCAATGTGGACATCCACCCCGGCGCGCGCATCGGCCGGCGCTTCTTCATAGATCACGGCGCCGGCGTGGTCATCGGCGAGACGGCGGAAATTGGAGACGACGTGACCCTCTATCACGGCGTCACCCTGGGCGGCACGACGTGGAACAAGGGCAAGCGCCACCCGACGCTGGGAAATGGGGTGCTGGTGGGCGCCGGCGCCAAGGTGCTGGGCCCCATCACCCTGGGAGACAACGTACGGGTGGGGGCCAACTCGGTGGTGGTCGAGGATGTGCCCCGCTGCCGCACGGTGGTGGGAATTCCCGGCATGATTATTCAGGGCAAGCCGGTGCGCATGCTGGATCCCCACGGCATCGACCTGAGCCACCACCTGATTCCGGATCCGGTGGGCAAGGCCATCGGCAGTCTGCTGGACCGCATCGAGGTGCTGGAGAGCCAGCTTGCGGGCGGCCGGGACGGCTCGGTGCAGCCGGATCCGGGCTGGACGAGATGCGAGGCGGAGGATGCCTGCCACCCGGGGCAGGGGGAAGATTCGGCCGGTTTGGCCCGCGCTGCTGGAGCTTGATATGAACCTGCCGGATTTCGAAGGCCAAGACCTCTATTTCGACGAGCCCCTGCCGAGGCGCGCTGCTGCGCCAGGCTGCGGACGCTTATGGCGACGAGCCAGTCGAGCTGCTGCCGATGCGGGCCGCCCTGCACGCCCCCGAGCACCTGAGCGTGCCGGTGGCGTTGGACGCCGCCGACCGGCTGGGCGCCCGCGCCCTGCTGGAGACGGTGGACGGTGCCCTGGGCATCGCCGCCGAAGTGTGAGATTGGCCCCATCAAACGGAGCGGATACGCCCATGACCGAGACGACATTGGACGAAGATCTGGACGAGCTCAGCGCCGCCGAGGATTTCCTGGACTACTTCGACGTGCCTTACCAGCCCAGCGTAGTGCAGGTCAACCGCCTGCACATTCTGCAGCGCTTTCACGACTACATCGCCCAGCTGCCGGAAGGGCTGCCGGAGGCGGAGCCGGCGCGCCGCGAGATCTACCGCCGGCTGCTGGAGCGGTCCTACCAGGATTTCGTGCGCTCCGACGCCCGCACCGAAAAGGTATTCCGCGTCTTCCATAGGAACGAGGCCGAGGCCATTTTCGTGCCGCTGGACTCGCTGCTCCAGCGGTAATCCGGGCACGCCGTCCCATGCTGCCTCGCTTCGACTACGGCGACCCGGTGCGGGTCACGCGCAACGTGCGCAACGACGGCACCTATCCCGGTCTGGACACCGGAACGCTGCTGGTGCGCGGGGGCAGCGTGGGCTACGTGCGCAACGTGGGCACCTTCCTGCAGGACCAGATCATCTACTCGGTGCACTTCCTGGAGTCGGACCGGCTGGTGGGCTGCCGCGAGGAGGAGCTGATTGCCGGGGACGCGCCCTGGGTGCCGAGTCGCTTCGAGTTTCGCGACAAGGTCGCGGCGGCCAAGCGCCTGGCGGTATTTGGGGAGGTGGTGGCCGAGCCAGGGGACCCGGGCGAAGTGCTGCGAGTGGTCCGGGATCTGCCCCAGGGCGTCGTCTATCATGTGCGATTCCCGGGGCGCACCCTGGCCGTGCCGGAATCTGCTCTGGCGCCGGCGGCGGATGCGAAGTCGGACTGGGATCAGGAGCAGGAGTCTTGAGCCTGATGATGGACCACGAACAGGAGCCCGGACTGGCCTACGACCAGAAGAAGTCAGAACCCTTTTTCTTCTCCTCTCAGTGGATGCGATAGGCAGCGTGGCAGGCGATGCACTGCCGGGTGACCTTGGACAGGCTTCTCAGCACCGGCGCCAGCTCCCCGTCCACCGATGCCTCCTGAGCTGCCAGGGCGAGCTCGCTCGCCGCTCGGTGCATCTGCGTTCCGATGGCCCGCATGCGCTCTGGCATGTACGGGGCCATGTGCGCGGCACCGTGGGCCTGAAGCGAGGAAAGCCCGATGCGCTCCTCGGCGATCTTCGCCGCCGCGTCTAGCTGGTCATCGGCCAGCGCCTCCTGGATCTGCGCGATCGCAAGGAGGTGATCGCGCATATTCCCCAGCATGTGCTGCTGCATCATGGGGGGTAAGGTGACGAGCTCACGGTGATCCGACTCAGGCGGCGACGCCGCCGCGCTGAGCCAGATGAGAAGGAAGGGGATCAGGATGAGCAAGAGAGGGGTCAGAGCCGTGCTCCGAAGGGAGAACGTCTTTGACCCTTTTTTTGTCTTTGTTGAGCGCATCTCTAGCTCGATCTCGGCGACCTATCGGCCGGTACGACGATGATGCCGGAGCGCCGCGCGCCAAGTCCAGAAGTGCAACAGGGCTCCGACCCATTTTTCACGGCGCGGCGTCATTCCCCTGTCATGCGGCTCCGTATACTGGCGAAGCAGCTGAATGGCGGAGGCGGATATGCTGGGGTGGCGCGTCTTTGGGGCCGCGATGACGGCGGCCGCTCTGGGTGGGGTGATGGTCAGACATCGCGCCAGGCGGGGGGCGATCTACCGCGAGCTCGCGGCGGGACGCCGGAAGCTGGCCAGTGACGCGGGTCCTATGCTCGCGTTGGCCGGGAGCTCGCAGGAGGAGGCTGCCGCCTTCGAGCAGGAGCGCATCGCGGTGGTGGAAGGCGCGCTGACTGCAGGCACCTACGCACGACTGAAGGACGAGGCCCTAGCAAATCGAGGACGCATCGAGCGCAGCTATGTTCCGCTGCACAAACAAGGTGGCACGGTGGCCTATGAGGCCATGCACCGCCATGCGCCTGGTTGTCTCGCCTTGTATCACTCGGGTGCACTGCGCCGCTGGCTCTCCGGGCGCATCGGTGCCGAGGTGTGGCCGACCGCCGACCACGATCAAAGCTCCTGCTCGCTGCTGTGCTATACGAAGGCCGGCGACCATATCGACTGGCACTACGATCACAATTTTTATCGCGGCAGGCACTTCACGGACCTGACCTGTCTGGTCAATGAGTCCGCCAGTGGCGGCCTCTCCCACGGTCTGCTCAGGTATCGGGACCTGCGCTCAGTGGAGCATACCATCGAATTGGGACCGAGCACTCTGGTCGTGCTCGAGGGGGCGCGCATTCGTCACAAGGTGACCGAGCTCGCCCCGCAGGAGCTGCGGGTGGTGCTCAGCATGACCTTCGGCACCGATCCGCGGGTGGCTCCCGGGCGCGAGCTGATACGCAGAATCAAGGATACGGCGTTCTACGGCGCGCGGGCGCTTTGGGACTGAGTGCAGCGGCTTCGGCGAGCGTTCGTCGGCGAAGATTCTGCCAGAAGGCTGGCCTCCTACCGAGAGGTCGGCCTGTAGGAGCCGAGCCCGCTCGGCGACCGCCCGAGCGACTGGCTCGGGAAATTCGGCCAGGGGTTAGCTCTGGTCGGCGCTGCGCGCGGCGACAGGCTCTTCGGCGGGGTCTTGAAGCGCGGGGCGGGGCTTGGGAACCACGCTCAGCGGCGGTCTCTCGGGCTCGGCGCTCGTGGTCGGGACACCCCATTCGATCAGCTCCATCCGGCCGTCCAAATGCTCCACGACCGCCGTGCAGCTGTCGACCCAGTCGCCGCAATTGACGTAGCGGATGCCATCAATGTCCTTGAGGGCCGCCGCGTGTATGTGGCCGCAGATGACGCCGTCCACGCCGCGCTCCTTGACGTAGTGGGCGACCGATTCCTCGAAGTCGAAGATGAAGCTGACGGCGCCCTTGACCTTGCGCTTGGCGTAGCCGGAGAGCGACCAGTAGCCGGCGACGCCGAAGGTGCGCCGCAGCCAGGACAATGTTGAGCTCAGCCGCACCAACAGGGCGTATGCCTGGTCGCCCAGCACCGCAATCCAGCGGTGGTATTTGGTGACCTGATCGAATTCATCGCCGTGAATGAGCAGATAGCGCTTGCCGTCGGCGGCGGTGTGCAGATGCTCCTGCAGCAGCCGAATCTCGCCGAAGCAGGTGTCCACGTACTCGCGCAGGCCCTCGTCGTGATTACCCGGCACGAGCACCACGTCGGTACCGTGGCGGGCACGCTTGAGGATCTTCTGCACCACGGTGTTCTGCGGTGTCGACCAGTAGATGCCGCGGCTCATGGCCCAGAAGTCCACGATGTCGCCCACCAGGAACATGTGCTCGGATTCGTGCTCCCGCAGAAAATCGAGCAATCTTTCGGCCTGGCAGGCGCGGGTTCCTAGATGGATGTCCGAAAGAAAGATGGAGCGGACCTTGGCCACTGGTCTCAGTCCTCCCGCGCCGTGGGCCGGCGACCCACCAGCACATAGTAGGGTACCCGCAGCCCCGGCAGATAAGGCACGGGGGCACGGCGCTCCAGAGATTGGTGCTTGGGCAGCAGGCGGCGCAGCGTGGGCAGATGATTTGGATCGAGACGCACCCCGTCGTGGGCGAACCATCTGGGCCAGAACAGTCGGGTAAGGGCGCCGTGCCGAGCAGCGCCGGGCGCGGGCCGATGCGAGCGAGACGCTGCAGCTCGTGGGCGAGCGTGTCGTGGAACAGCAGGCGCTCGCGCAGGCGCTGCCGCCTCGCCCCGAGCAGGATGCCGTCCAGGTAGCGCGGTGTGGCGTGGGCGCTACGGAAGATGATGCGGGCATCGGGCGTGGCGTGGGCGCTACGGAAGATGATGCGGGCATCGGGCGTGGCGCGCGCCAGGATTGCCGTCCACTCCTCTGCCAGAGCCGCGGGATAGTAGGAGCTCATCCAGTCCATGTGGTCCAGCAGCACGAACTTCGAGATCCGCTCGGACGTGCGCTGCAGCAGCTCCGTCACCGTGCAGGTGTGCGGCTCGATGCGATCCACCAGCCCGGACTTCAGCGCGGCGAAGTTTTCCGGCTTGAGGTATTCCGGGCAGCACTCCGGGGTGTAGTGGCCGCGGACGTAGACCGACCAGAAGTGATTCGTCGCCACCGGAAGCTGCCGGAATACGTACTCCACGGCCTCGCGAATGAAGCCGGCCACGCCCCGGGCATGCTGGGCCTGCACCTGCTTGCGCTGGGGAAACGGCACGCCCAGCAGGCTCATCGTGAATTGGCGTGACAGGGTCCAATTCATCCCCGGCCCCCACATCAGCGGCTGGACCCGGGAGTCGTAGATCTGTCTCTGATCCTCCAGGGACTGCGCTGCGAACAACGCGGCCACGCTGGCCGCGAGCCGCGGCCGCAGCCTGAGATAAGTGCGGAAGCCACGGGCCACGGTGCCGGCCAGACCCTGGAAATAGAAGCTGTCTTTGGCACCGTCCAGCCAGCGCAGGCGCTCGTCCCAGAAGCGCTGCGCGAAGAGGGAGAGCTCGGCCCGCAGCTCACCGTGGTAGAGCTCGGCGAATCGCGGGTGGGAGCCGGTGCCGAAGGCGGCGAAGAAATCGATGAAATCCAGGCGCCGGATGCCCGCCAGCTTCAGCTCTAGCAGGGCGGTCTGGCGTGGGTTCGCGTCCACTGCCAGGATGCGTCGTGGTCGGGCCAGCGCATAGTCGAGCACGTTGCAGCCGGCGCTGGTGATGACCAGCATGGTGTCATCGGGCCGCAGCTGCAGGGCCCGCCGGTCGACCGCTGGGTCTTCCCAGCAGGCGTTGTAGACCAGCGATCTGGCGCAGATGGCGTTGAAGACCTTGTGATCGATGCGGTCACGCAGGGTGGGCGAAGCGTCCAGGGCAACCTCCAAATTGAAGTCCCGCGCAGCATTCGCGCAATACTAGAAAGCTCCCGTTAAGCTCTCGTGAACCTCAGGCGACAAAGAGGTTGCACGGCGGGCCCTTGCGCAGGCTGGGTCGCACGCCAGTGGACCGAGACGCGTCCGCGGCACTGGCCTCTCGCTAGCGGCGTGTCGCTCGGCTCTTGCCAGCGGTACGCAGGCGGAGCTATACCCACAGATACGCAATGACCCGGACTGCCGAGGAGTAATGCCATGAAAGCTCTGTCCTTCCTATCTCGTGTACTCGTCCTGATGCTGGCTGCCGCCCCTGCGATCGCCTGGTGGGGCATGCCCGGCTGCCCGTTATGGTCGCCGGACCATGCCGGGCGTGGGCCCGGGGCGTCTGCAGACTCGGTGCGGCTGGAACGGCAATCGACCAGGGATGGCTACCAATTGCTCATCCATCTGACGGGCTACCAGCCCAGCGAGATCGCCGTGAGCGTGGCGGGCAATGCGCTGGTGGTGCGCAGCGTGCGTGCCGAGGGGCTGAATCGGGTAGAGCAGGGCGGCTACCAGTTCGTCCGGCGGACCCATCGCTTCGAGCGGCGCATGTCCCTGCCTCGGGACGCGGACGTCGCGGCCATGGGGCGAACGGACAAGGAGGGGCTGGTGGAGATCCAAATACCCCGCCGGCGCTGATATCGAGCCAAAAAAGGGGTCCCATGACTGAAGCGTGTGCCCGGCCTATCATGGGCCTCCTTCACGATGTCCTCGTCGCTACAGGCTGGCCGCACGCGGGAGAGCCCACCTGTCCCCGGCCGGCGCCAGCACCGACGATGGCCGTGGTCCTGTCGCCTCAGCAGTGCAGATCCTGGAGACCTGAATATGCCGGAGACCGCAATCCAGCCGGAGGCGCGCACCCAGCTCATGGAGGTGCACGACGCCCTGGAGCGCGGCAAGATCAAGCGGTTGCGCCGGATCCTGCGGGCGATGCATCCCGCCAAGGTCGCGAGTCTGCTGGAGAGTCTTTCGCCGCCGGAGCGGGCCGCCGTGTGGGAGCAGGTGGACCCGAAGTCCGAGCCGGAGGTGCTGCGTCACTCCCATCCGGAGCTGCGTTTGACCCTGGGTCAGGAGGCCGACTCGGAGGCGGGCCCGGAGGACGGAAAAGGGACCGAGCTCGCACGGGTGCGGGTTGCGCTGGACCGAGGCAAGCTCAAGCGCGTCGGCCGGATCCTGCGGGCGATGCATCCTGCCAAGATTGCCGGACTGCTGGAATCGCTGCCGCCGCGGGAGCGCCCCGCCGCCTGGGACATGGTGGACGGCGAGCTGCTCGGCAAGGTGATGGTGCACCTGCACGAAGAGGTGCGCCTGGGCCTGGTGCGGGAGACCGACGCCGAGGATCTGATCGCCGCTACCCGGCGTCTGGAGCTCGACGACTTGGTGGACCTCATCCAGGAGCTCCCGGAGGAGACCGGACGACAGCTGCTGGCGGCCCGGGATCTCAAGCAGCGTGAGCGTCTGGAGCACATGCTGTCCTACCCGGAGGACAGCGCCGGCGGCCTGATGAACACCGACCAGATCACGGTGCGCGTGGATGTGACCCTGCGGACCGTGCTGCGCTACCTCCGACTACTGGACGATCTGCCGGCCAACACCGACAAGATCATGGTGGTCGATCGCAAGGACCGCTACCTGGGTGTGCTTCCCCTGCGCCGGCTGCTCACCAGCCAGCTGGAGCTCAAGGTCAAGCAGGTCATGGACGCGGAGTTCCAGGCCGTCCCCGCGGAGCTGCCCAGCAGGGAGGTGGCGCGGCGCTTCGAGGAGATGGATCTGGCGTCTGCGCCGGTGGTGAGCGAGGCGGGAAATCTGATCGGACGGGTGACCGTAGACGACGTGGTGGACGTCATCCGCGAGGAGTCGGAGCGCTCGCTGATGAACATGGCCGGTCTGGATGAGGAGGACGATATGTTTGCGCCGGTGGCGCGCAGTGCGCGCCGTCGCGCCCTGTGGCTGGGCGTCAATCTCGTCACGGCATTTGTCGCCGCCTGGGTCATCGGTCTGTTCGAGGGCACCCTGCAGAAGGTCGTGGCCCTGGCCGTGCTCATGCCCATCGTCGCCAGCATGGGCGGCATCGCCGGCAGCCAGACCCTCACCCTGGTCATACGCGGCCTGGCCCTGGGGCAGGTGGAGCGGGGCAACGCGCGCCTGCTGCTGCTGAAGGAGCTGGGTATCGGAATACTCAACGGCATGATGTGGGCCGTTGTTGTGGCCCTGGTGGCGGTGATGTGGTTCGGCAGCTGGCAGATCGGCGCCATCATCGCCGCCGCCATCCTGCTGAATCTGCTGTGCGCGGCCCTGGCCGGCGTGGCGATACCGCTGCTGCTCGGTCGCATCGGCATCGACCCGGCCCTGGCCGGCAGCGTGGTGCTGACCACCGTCACCGACGTCGTGGGCTTCTTCGCCTTCCTGGGGCTGGCGACGCTGTGGCTGTTGTAGATCGGATCGCGGGGAGAAGGGCTCTGACCCCTTTCTCCCCTTGAAGGGAGATCGCTCCAGCATACCCAGCGCCTCGTCCTCCATGATCTGCTTAGTGCGCCGGATCTTCCACCGGTTGGCCGTTGATGCTGGCCTCCATGTCCACGGGGCAGCTCAGGGAGCGTGCGATCAGGCAAGCCTTGTGGGACTTCTCCAGCACCCGCCGGGCGCGCGACTCCAAACCTTCGTCCACCGCCAGCGCCGGTCGGATGACGATACGCTTGAACCGGTAGCCGGCCTTGTCCTCCTGCTCCAGCTCGCCTCGTGCCGTCGACTGGTAGCTTTTGACCTGGAGATTCGACAGACCGGCCATCAGCAGGACGTAGTTGGCCAGGCAGGTCTCTGCTGCCACTACCAGCAGATGCTCCGGGCTGTAGCGCTCCGGGCTGTGGGGCGAGCCCACCGGGAGGGTTGGCGGTCCTTCGATCGTGACCTCGCCGGCTTCGGCGCTGCCGGTCCAGCGGTAGGCGGTCTGGTATTCCATGGGGATGGCGCTCATGGCTGGGCTCCTTGGAGTTGGGTGGCTGACGTTTCCATAGAATACGAAACCAGGAGCCTCCAGTCAGGCACCCGAGCGGATCACGCGATCCAGCACCGTCTAATATGCCGGTGACCCCTTTTTTGCGGCAGGGTTGCGTTTCCCGCCCCACCCTGCCTATAGTTGACCATAAAGGTCAAGTGTGAAGACTCCGTCAAGAGGAGTCTCATGAACCGTTACCAAGCTGCACAAGTGCCGGAGCCGTGCGTCTCAATCGACCCGATACCCTGAATGTCGTGCTGGGCTACCGCTGCAACGCGGAGTGCCGTCATTGCTGCACCAGCTGCGGTCCGCGCGCAGACGAGCCGGCGGCGCGGCGCTTCCTGGGCAACATCGCGGTGGCCACGGGCACCGACCTCGACGCTTTTCCCCAGCTTACCGAAGAGACCGTGGTCCAGCTGGTTGACTTGGCCGGCGCGACGCCGACCATCGACCGGGTCTCGTTCACCGGCGGTGAGCCCATCCTGTTCAAGCCGGTGCTGCTGGCAGGCTTGCAGCGCGCCAAGCAGCACGGGCTGGCGACCCGCGTCGTATCCAACGGCTCCTGGGCCAGGACGCCAGAGGGCGCCAAGCGTCTCATCGGGCAGCTGGCGGATGCGGGGCTCGGGCAGCTGACGCTGAGCTGTAGCGATTACCATTCGGAGTTCGTCGAGCTCGATTGCCTGCGCAATGCCGTGGAAGCGGCGTTGGAAACGCCGATGGAAGTGGGGTTCTCCGTCATCACCCGCAACGGGGGACAGGTGAGCGTGGAGTTTCTGAAGCGCTTCCTTGCGGTCCCGGAGGCGCTTGTGGACCGCAGGGTCCATTTCTTCGAGACCCCCGTCATGGCCACCGGGCGCGGCGATACGCTGCCGCCGGAGGACTTCTTCGAGGAGTACCCGCAGGTCAACGCGCATGGCCGTTGCGACGTGGCCGGACGCACACCGACGGTGACGCCGGATGGTCGGCTGATGGCCTGCTGCGGGTTTCCCTACCGGGAGATTCCAGAGCTCGACTTCGGGTCCATCGACGGCGAGCTGGCCGGCCCCATGCGGGATCTGGAGCAGGACTTCATGGTGTTTTGGATCCGCGCCGTAGGCCCGTACGGCATCCTGCGGCGTCTGGGCCTGGGAAGGCTGCCGGAGTTTTCGAACATCTGTCAGGCATGCCGTTTTCTCTTCGTGGAGCAAGAGAGCCGGCAGCGTCTCGCGGAGTACCTGGACACCCATAGCCCCGAGGAGATCTTTCAAGAAGAGATTCTGGCAATGGAAGAGACCCCGCGGCCTGGAGAGCAGCCGGCCGCGACCACCTGGACTTTGACGAAGCTCTGACGACGGCGAGTCCGTCCAGAGCCATTCCGTTCGGCAAAGAGAGAGAAGAGACTATGAGCAAAACCATCGAGCACACCGAAGAGACCTTTCCGAAGTTGGACCATGAGAGCGTTCAGAACCGCCGGCGCTTCATGAAGCGGACCTTGAGCCTCACTGCGGTCCTGGCCGCGGCGGGTCTGTCTGAGTCGGTGCTGGAGGCGGCATTGATGAACGATGCCGAAGCCGCCGATCTGAATCTCCAGAAGCGCGCCGTGGTCGCGGGAGCGGGCAGCGAGCGTGATTTCGCCAATGCACTCTCCCTGGCGGCGCATGACGGCAATGCCAGCAAGTCCCTACAGAGGTTTGGTCCGAAGCTCAACCTCCAGCAGCAGCAGGTGCTGAAGAGCCTATCAGCCAACGATCTCAGAACCCTCATGGCCCTGAAACGCAAGCTCGGTGGTGGATCCGCCAAGTGCTGCGATGCGGGCGCGACCATCTTCTGACCCAACATCCTACTCATAGCCTTGGCATGCCAGGCGGCCATGGTGGACCGCTTGGCGTGCCCATCAGCATGCGTGTCGCCGACTCCTACAAGCATTTTCAGCGGGCACTCATGATCTCGCTGACTGCCCGCTGCAACATCGAGTGCGCTCACTGCGCCGTTTGGAGTGGTCCGGATCGAGCCGAGCAGCTGGCCGGCGGCCAATTGCTGCCGGCACTGGAAGAGCTGCTGGAGGCGGGGCGGATCGACGCCATGGCGGTGAGCGGCGGGGAGCCCTTCCTGCGGCTCAAGACCTTAGGGGAGATCGGAGCGCTGGCTCAGCGCTACGGCGCCCCACTGGCGGTCCATACCAATGGGTTCTGGGCGACTACGCCCGCGCGCGCGCAGAAGCTGCTGCGGGGTCTGTCCGGCATCACCCAGCTGCAGGTCAGCACGGACGAATATCATGAGGCGCATCTGCCCCTGCTACGGGTGCGCACCGCACTGGAGGCCGCTTTGGACTGCGGCCTGCAGGCGGAGCTGCTGGTCTGCACCTGGCAGGGCGAGGCAGATCCCTTTCAGCAGGAGCTACGAGCCGTGGTGGGTGTAGACCTGCTGGCGCGGGTCAGGGTGCTCCAAAGCAGTATCGACCCGGTTGGGCGCGGAGCCGCCCTGAGCGAGCGCTGCGTCGAGCCGTTGCGGATGGAATTGCCGGAGGGCCGCTGCCTGCAGGTGAACCGGCCGACGCTGGCCGAGGACGGACATCTTTGCGCCTGCTGCAATCTGACCGTCGCCAACCGGCCGGGCGCGAATCCATTGCGCCTGGGCAATCTGGCGACCGACTCTCTGACCGAGATTCTCGACCGCAGTGAGCACAACTGGCTGATTCACGCCCTGCGAGTGGGCGGACCACATTATCTGGCCGAGCTGGCCCGGGATCGCGGAGCGCAAGCCGTGTACTCCAATCACTATCGCCCAGGGGCCATCTGCGATCTGTGCGGCGACCTGTGGGCGGACCCGGCCGCCAGGGAGGCGGTGCAGGATGCCCTCGCGGATCCCGATGTGCGTGCGGAGATCGCCTCCCTGCGCGCGCTGCTGTATCGCGAGACGGGGATGCTGGAGGCTCAGCTGGCGGAATCCTCCATCGATGCGACCGTAGCCACCGTATAGTGGTGAGGCCATCCGGGGAAGCCAATGTGCTGATCATCGGGGCCGGTATCGCCGGCACCGTGCTCGGCATTGCCTTGGCCCGGCTCGGGGTGGCTTGTACGGTCGTCGACCGCGGCGTCGACTTCCGGCCCCAATTCAGGGGCGAGATCATCCAACCCTACGGCACCCTGCTGCTGGAGCGGCTGGGCCTGCTGGATCGGATCCAATCCGTCGGATGCGCGCGGGTCACCCGGTTCGTCTCGGCGTTCCCCGTGCTCGATGAACGGCCGTGTGCGGAGCTGCGCCTCGATCAGAGCACCGATCTTCCCCCCTACGCGGTCACTTGCCGCCATCACCTGCTCTACGGCGCCCTGCGTACTGGACTGCGGCAGGCGTCCGGTGTGGAGCTCCTGGAAGGCTGGCGGGTCATGGGCTTGTCCCGCCGAGCGGACGGGCGCTGGGGGGTCGATCTCCTCGATCCGGCCGGGGGCAGGGCTCGCATCTCGTCCGGACTCGTGATCGGCGCAGACGGTGCCCGATCCCTGCTGCATTCCGTCGCCGACTTCGCCGTCCGCACGGCCGAGGCATCGACTTGGCTGCTCGGGAAGGTGAGCCGCATCGCGGGCCCGGCGGATGCGACGTTTCACTTCTGCGCGGGCAGGCGCTGGGTGGCCTATCTCTTTCCCGTCGGCAAGGACACGCGTCGGGTCTCGATCCATCTGCCGAGCGAGGCAGTCCCAAGGGATCGCGAGGCAAGGGAAGGCAGCTTCGCCCGCCTACTCGACGATGCGGGCCGGGCGCTGGGCGTGCAGAGCGCCGGTGGCGAGCCTGTGGAGGTTTTGCAGGCCGTTCCGGCGCCGGTCCTCAGGGCCGGCATTCGCTGCCGCGACGGACTGTGCCTGATCGGGGACGCGGTGGGCACCGTCAATCCCATCACCGGCCACGGCCTGACGCTCGCCTGCCACGATGCAGTCGTTCTGGCCGACGCGATCACGGAGCTTGGGGCCGCTCGGGTGCAAGAACAAGGGGCGCTCGCCGAGCGACTGGCGGGCGTCGATGCCTATCGGCAGGCGGTGCAGCACTACTCCGACCTGCTGGTCGAGGGGTGCTTTGCTCCATGGAGTGACAACCGTTACCGGCAGCTCGCGGCCGGCTTCGGGGCCATTCCGCGACTGTCCTTGCTGCTGCAGGACGCCCCCTGGCTGGAGCAGCTCATACAGACTCAGCGACGAATCAGCGAGATCCTGGCGGCGCGGAGCGAGGCGCTTGCAGGAGATTCGCAGCCGCAAAGGCGGGGATGTTTGCCATGCTAAGCGATGCCACCTCCACGAGCCCAGATCACCGCGATGGCGCCAATGCTACTCGCGCCGCCGCGCCGCCGGAGCAGGACAGCTGGACCGAGAAGCTGGAGCAGCATCTCGGACCGCTGCGCGAGCTGGTATTCGATGCCTGGCAGAGCCTCGCCTGCAGCGCAGACTTCCGGGAACGGTTTCCCCTGTTCCTGATCGAGACCTATCACTACGTGAAGCACAGCGTTCCCTTGATGGGGCTCGCCTGCGCGCGCCTGGACTACCGCCAGCTCGCAGTCCTGCGCTACTTCGGCAGGCACATCGTAGAAGAAGCCGGTCACGAGGGCTGGCTGCTCGACGACCTGGAGCGTTTAGGGTGGCGGCGTGCCGCCGTGATGGAGCGTGAGCCTTTGCCCGAGACCCTGATGATGGTCGGCACGCAGCGCATGAGCATCGAAGAGGGACGGCCATTGAGCCTGCTCGGCTACATCTACGCCCTGGAAGCGGTGCCCTGGTCCAGGGCGCATCTGGAGCAGCTGCAGCGCGACATCGAGCTTCCCGACGGATGCCTCTCGGCGCTCTACGCCCATGCCGAAGAGGATCCCGGCCATGGGCGGGAGATACGCCGGCTCCTGGACCATCAGGTCACCGACACCGCGGCACGCCGGAGCATCGCATCCAGTGCCCAAGCCACTCTCGATCTGGTGGCCCGCCTATACAACGTCATCGAGGATCTGTGAAACGGCAAAGGGGCTCTGCGCAAGCGGCCTTCAGGCGCTGAGCGACGCCACCGGGGCGGGGGCAGAGAGGGCGGCGAGACGCGCGTTCAGCAGCTCCGCCGTCGCCCCCAGCAGCTTGAGGCCGATCTGGGCCACCTGCCGGTTGCGCCAGCTCTCCAGCTCGGTGCCCTTGACCCACTGGTTGAAGGCGCCCATGGCGGGGCCGCAGTGGATCTGGTAGTCCACCTTTTGGCTGGGATCGCCGGTCATGGCGAGGCGCATGGTGTGGACGAAGTACCAGCGGAACACCAGCGCCATCTTGTGCTTGGGATTGACCTCGGCCTTGGTGGCCTCTTCGGGGGCCACTTTCAGATAGTAGCCGCGGGTCTCCGCCCACACCTCCTCGAAGCTGCGCTTGAAGTAGCGCTCCTGAATCTGGGTGCGGGTCTTGAGGTCGATCTGCTCCAGGGAATCGTGCATGCGCCACAGGTCGTAGAGCTTGTTGGCCCGCGCCGGGAAAAACACGCCCTTCTTCAGCACCTGGGTCTTGGCGCCTAGCTCGAACAGGCTGCCGGAGGGCGCATAATCGGTGTCCTGGACGTTGATCTCCTGCAGCAGATCCTTGACCGCCTCGCTGGTGCCGGCCTCCACGGTGCACTGGTTGATGGAGCCGGTAAGGATGAAGTCGGCTCCCAGGATGAAAGCGGTGGCCGCCGCCTCCGGGGTGCCGATGCCCCCGGCACCGCCCACACGGATCCGCCGGGCATAGCCGTACTTGCGCATCATCTCGTCGCGCAGGCGGATGATCGCCGGCAGCAGGGTGGCCAGCACGCCCATGTCGGTGTGGCCGCCGGAGTCTGCCTCCACGCAGATGTCATCGGCCATGGGCACGCTGCGGGCCAGCTCGGCCTGCTCGGCCGTGATCTCGCCGTTGGCGAGCAGGGCGGCGACCAGCTTCTCCGGCGCCGGGCTGAGGAACAGGGTGGCGATCTCGGGACGGGAGAGCTTGGCCAGCAGCAGAGTGTCGCGGCGCACCTTGCCCTGGCCGTCCCGGCGCAGGCCCTTGGCCCGGTACTTGACCAATGCGGGGCTGAGCTGCATGTAGGCGGAGGCCTCGACCCGCCGCACCCCGTGGCGCAGGAACAGGTCCACCGTGTCCATCTCCGCCTGGGGCGTGCCGGCGTTGCTGAGCAGGTTCATGCCCCAGGGCCGATCATCGCCGAGCGCTCCCTTGATCTCCAGCAGCGCCTGCTCAATGACGTCCAGCCCCAGGGCGCCGGTGCCGAAGTAGCCGAGCAGGCCGGCCTTGCCCATGTTGATGACCAACCGGGCCGAGGCGATTCCCTTGACCATGGAGCCGGAAACGTAGGCGTAGCGCACGCCGTGCTCGCGCTTGAAGTCGGCAGAGCCGAGGCTGTCGATGGTGATCATGCTGGTGTGTCTGCTCCGTGACTGCAGGGATCCGACCTCCCGCGGGGAGGCCGGCGGCGGGCCGCGCCGCAAGCGCCGGCGGCTTATTGTAGCGGGCGCACGTCGCTCAGCTCAAAGTAGCCGTTGTAGCCTTCCAGGTAGATGGCCGCCCGGTGACCGAACAGAGCCATGGCCTGAGTGCGAGTGACCAGCGGACCCTGGTAGCCCTCCACCAGCACCTCCGTGCCTACCGGATACCTCTGGTTCCATTCGTCGATGCGCCGTTGCAGCGCCGCCAGCTCCGCCTCGCGATCGTAGGCCGGGGGCGCCTCCGCCTGCGCAGGCTCCGGCTCGCGGTCGTTGGCCGCGGGTGCCTCGGCCGGCGCAGGCTCGGCCTGCGGCGCCGGGGCGGACTTCTTGATCTCCTCGACCAGCCGCGCCAGCACTCGGCCCGGCCCCAGCTCCACGAAGCTCTGCTCGCCCTGGGCCAGAAGATAATAAATGCTCTGCATCCACTGCACGGGATTGTCTATCTGGCTCGCCAGGTTCGCGGCAATCTGATCGGCGGCGTAGGGCTCGGCGTGCACGTTGGAGATCACCGGGATGCTCGGGGCGCTGAAGGTGAATCCCGCCAGGAACGTCTCGAACTCCTCCCGCGCCTGCGTCATGTAGCGGGAGTGAAAGGCACCGCTGGTCTTCAGCAACATGTAGCGCACCGAATCGGACTCGAGAACCTGCGCCGCGCGCTGGATGTCGTCCTTCAGTCCCGAGAGTATGGTTTGGCTGGGGGAGTTCAGATTGGCCACATCGACGGCCTCCAGCCCGTTGGACGCCAGCGTCTCCCGGATACCCGCCTCGCTCATGCCGATCACCGCGGCCATCGCCCCTGGCGGAGCCTCCGCCATCAGGGCACCGCGCTTCTGCACCAGCCGCAAGCCATCCTCGAAGCCCATGACCCCCGCCGCCTCCAGCGCGTTGTACTCCCCCAGACTGTGTCCCAGCAGCGCGCCGGGCACCTCCCCGCCGTCCTCCCGGTAGCGCCGCCAAGACAGGGCGTTGACGACAAAGAGCGCAGGCTGGGTGAATCGGGTGTTGCCCAGCTCATTGCGCGGGTCCTCAAGGCACAGCTCCTCGATCGAGTAGCCCAAGATCTCGCTCGCCGCCGCCGTCAAGTCGACGAACCGCCCGAATAGGTCCCGCCCCATCCTCTTGCTCTGCGAGCCCTGTCCCGGAAACATGCAGACCGTCATCGTTACCCCCTGGTGGATTCCACTTCACCTGACCCTGTACCGCCCGACTGGCAATCACCCCGCTTGTGCCCAGAGCAATCGCCTCATCGGCAAAGACTCTATAGCGCCATCACTCGCCCGTTTCAACCCACCCAGCACCCCCTCTTGACCTCCCTCTTGACTCCCTCTCCCGCCCGGGAGAGGGTCGGGGTGAGGGGATCAAGATCTCTCCCATACCGATCCCTCTGGCCCTCGCCCGGGAAAGGCCAGGAACGAAAGGGTCCAACCCAATGTTCGCATCCTCCCCAAAAGCCCGAATGACGCCCGCAGAAGCGTTCACTTTGGAGGACCTCCTGGTCTCCCAATCCCCCCTTCCCAACTACCTTCTACGACTCTTTCCCACGCGAACCTTCAACACTACGGTTACCCCCTCCCTCTCGCTACCCTGAAGAGATCCAACCCCTTGCCCCCACACCAAATTTCTGCGACATTGAATCCATCCGCCGAGGGTGTCAGGAGACAGCAGTGGGAGAAATGTCAGGCTGGAGGGCTTGTTCGGGCGGAAAGAGGGGAATGCCTGGACGCTTCGATACTGCCGGACGTTCCTGTGCGCACGTCTGCTCCGTCGGGCACCAAGACGCCCGAGCCCATATCTACACAACCAGCCGCCAGCCTGTCGATGGGGCTCTGCACCGCACCGCCGCCCTTGCCGCGACGAACGGTGATTTGCGAGTCATCGAAGCCGACATCCTGGATGCGGAGGCTCACGCACTCGCTGAGCCGAAGACCGGAGCCATAGAGCAGACCTGCCATCAGCCTGTAGCGGCTCCGCATGCGGCTCAGTACCTTCTGCACCTCCTGGCGGCTCAGCACGACCGGCAGCCGGCTCGGCTTCTTGGCCCGTTGCACGCCGTAGAGCCAGCCGAGCTCACGGCCCAGCACCTGGGTGTAAAGGAACAACAGAGCATTGACGGCCT
>CAYQDX010000035.1:0-19974 GCA_964416345.1 uncultured Ectothiorhodospiraceae bacterium | reverse complement strand
AGCCGGCGGTGCGGGCGGTGGCGAATATGACGGTGAACATGTCCAGCGGCAGGCCCATGGCGCGCAGCAGTATGCCGGAGTAGAAATCCACATTGGGGTAGAGCTTGCGCTGGAGAAAATACTCGTCCTCAAGGGCAATCTCCTCCAGGCGCATGGCCACCTCCAGCAAGGCGTCGTCGACGCCGAGGTGATCCAGCACTTCCCGCGTGGTCTGGTGGATGACCCGGACCCGCGGATCCATGCTCTTGTACACGCGGTGGCCGAATCCCATCAGGCGGAAAGAATCGTTCTTGTCCTTGGCACGGGCGATGAACGCCCGGATGTTCTCGACCCGACCGATCTGCTGCAGCATGCTGACCACCGCCTCGTTGGCGCCGCCATGGGCCGGACCCCAGAGGCTGGCGATGCCAGCCGCGATGCAGGCGAAGGGATTGGCGCCCGAGGAGGCCGCCAGGCGCACGGTGGAGGTGGAGGCGTTCTGCTCGTGGTCGGCGTGCAGGATCAGTATCTTGTCCAGCGCTCGGGCCAGCACCGGATCGACGTCGTAGTGCCGATTCGGCATGCCGAACATCATCTGTAGGAAATTCCCGGCATAGTCCAGGGTCGCGTCGGGATAGCGCGGCGGTCGACCCAGATTATAGGTGTAGGCCCGCGCCGCGATGGTGGGCATCTTGGCGATCAGGCGGACGGCCGCCAGCTTGCGGTCGTCCTGGTTTTGCAGGTCCATGACGTCATGGTAGAAGGCCGACAGGGCACCCACCACGCCCACCATCACCGCCATCGGATGGGCCGCGCGTCCGAAGCCCAGATAAAAGTTGAACACCTGCTCGTGCAGCAGATTGTGCTCGTTGATGACGCCGCCGAATGCCTCCAGCTCCTCGGCGCGGGGCAGCTCCCCATGCATCAACAGATAGGCCACTTCGACGAAGCTGCTGTGCTCCGCCAGCTCCTGGATGGGGTAGCCCCGGTAGAGCAGCACGCCGGCCTCGCCGTCGACGAAGGTGACGGCACTGCGACAAGAGGCCGTGGCCCGGAATCCCGGGTCGTAGGTCAATACCCCGCTGTCCTTGTAGAGACCCTGGATGGCCAGCGCCGGCGGCCCCATTGTGCCTTCCAGCATCGGGAGTTGCGCGGTGCCCCTGCCGTTCAAGTTCAGCTCTGCGCTATGCTCGTTCATGGCTGCTGCCCCTCAGTTGTTTGCCGCCTCACTCACGTCGTACAGAATGTCGTCGAAAGGATGCCGGTACAGCGGCATCTTAAGCCGCTTCTCGTCTAACACGTGGCCGATGAACCCGATGGATCGGCCCAGCACGAAGAGCGCATTCAGCGTGCCGGCGGCGATCATCTCGTCGATGTCCGCGCCCGAGTAGCCCAGTCCTTCCCACAGGTCCACCATGAGCACGCCTACGGTGCCGTCCACATTGAGAATCAGGTTCTCCTTCTTGCGCGTGGTCAGCTCCTCCACCTGCAGCGCATAATCCAGCAACGGCGTCGCGGGAAAATGTCCACGGGCGTATTCCTTCAATGCCTGCACCCGCAGGTCGGGATTGCGCACCGACTTGATGCGGTGGCCGATGCCGGGTATCAGCTCGCCTCGGGCCTGCATGTCGGCGATGAACTCCTCTGGACTCAAGCCGCGATCCCGGCCGTGCTTGAGCCACTTCGCCGCCCCGTCGATGGCCCCGCCGAAACGCTGCCCGATGGTGAGCAGCCCGCTGGCCAGACAGCTCACCAGGTCCTTGCCTGCTCGGGCCGCGACCCGGGCGTTGTGGGCACCGCTCACCGCAGGGCCGTGATCCGCCACGGTCTTGATCACGGTCTCGATGAAATCCGCGGCCCAGCGCAGGTAGCGCCGCTTGAACCACAGCAGCGTGATGACGTCGCCGACACCGTAGCCGCTCTCGGGCATCGCCAGCCGGCTGATGGGCACGCCCGCATAGGTGGCCTCATCGCCGCGGTCGTCCGAAATGGTGCAGATGAAATGCGTGCCCCGACGCACCCGCCCCGCCGCCACCGCCGTGGAGCAGTCCTCTGGCACCGGCGCGGAGGCGGGCTCGTTGACCTCGCCGATGATGCCTTCGGCGTGCAGCGCCCGGTGCACCGCGTTGATGATCTCCGGCAGGTCGTTGAAGGTCTTGGGCACGTGAATCCCGGCCTTGCGCATGGCCTCGTTCTTGGCCGCCGCGGTCTCCCGCCGCGTGCCCGCGCTGGCCCCGGCATGGCCGAACTGCACGCCCGAGGACAGGCGCTCGGCGATGGTGCCGATGCACCAGCCGATCACCGGCTTGGTGATACGGCCGGTATTGATGGCCTCGATGACCCGATACTCTTCCCCGCCGCCGACCTCGCCCAGCAGCAGCATGTACTTCACCTGAGGGTCCGACTCCATGCGCAGCAGATGCTCGATGAAGCCCGATCCGGCGTAGCGGTCCCCGCCGATGGCGACGCCCTCGGCGACGCCGTCTCCGTTCAGCGCAATCATGTGGGCCAGCTCGTTGAATAGCCCCCCGGAGCGGGTCGCGAGTCCGCAGCTCCCCGGCCGATGCAGCTTGCTGACCACGATGCTGTCCAGGGTGCCGCCGATGTTGGCGGTCTTGAACGCGCCGGGGGCGATGGCTCCCACCGCGGAGGGACCGATGATCAGCTTGTGGGCCAGGGCCGCCTTGTGGCGCAGGTCGCGCGCCTGACGCTCCGGGACCCCTTCGGCCGTGATCATCAGGGTGTGCAGCTGGGGCAGCCCCAGGGCCGTCTCCACTACCTCGCCCGCCCGCCGGTGGGAGGCGAAATTGATGAGCACCTCGGCCTCGGGGTGGTCTGCCACCGAAGCCTGCAGGTTCCGGTAGACCGGAAGCAAGATCTCCCGGGAGCCGAAGAAGAATTTCTCCCATCGGCTGCTGCCGGTGGGCGCCACCACCGCAGCCACAGAGGGCTGGTCGCGGCCGATGAGGGCGTCGTAGTCCAGCATACGCTGGATGGCGCCGCGATGATTGTTCCAGAAGACGGCGCGGGTCTCGCTGGTGAACAGGGCACTCATTGGGGGGCGGTCGCTTCCTCGCAGGGCTCAGGCGCTCAGGGCCAGGCGCACGATGTCGGTCATGTGGGTCCCCGGGCCGTAGACCTGGATGGGCAGCCCCAGGCGATCGGCTTCGGTCTTAATCCGGCGCAGGCCCAGCTCGTAGTTGGGGCCGCCCCGGCGCACGTAGATGCGCACGCCGATCTCGCGCATGCGCTCGTGGTACTCCTTGAACGCCCGGATGATGCCGGTGAAGGTGCGAGCCACATCGGTGAAGTTGGCGATGGCGCCGCCGATCAGCAGGATCTTCGTCCGGCCCTGGGGGTCCGGGGCGCGGGTCATCAGGTCCAGCACCACCCGGGTGTAGGCGTGGGTCTCATCCGTGGTGGGGTTGCCGGAATACTCCCCGTAGTTGGCCAGCTCCTCTACGCCGACCATGTCCGCGATGGTATCTGCATAGACCACGGAGGCGCCGCCACCCGCCACCAGGCTCCAGATACGTCCCTCGGGGTTGAGCACCGTGAGCTTCAGGGAGGCACCACTCTTGTCATCCAGGGCCTTGATGGCGCGCTCCTCAGGCCCGGGCGCTCTCATGCCGAAGGGCGTGGGGAAATAGAGCTCGCCGCCCCAACGGTTGCGCATCAGGTGGGACGCCGTGTCGTCCACCTTGGCCACCATATCCAGCAGCTGGACGCCCTCGGGCGTCAGCACGAAAGGATTGATCTCCAGATATCCGAAATGCAGCTCGCGGAACAGGCGGTAGAAGCCCACGGCGAATTCGCCGTAACGCTCCCGTTCACTGACGCCCGGTGGCAGGTTGGCCAGAATAAGCGCCGCCACTTCGGTATCGTCCGCTCCCAGGGGAATCTCCAAGCGCCGGACCTCGCTCCAATTGGACTCGATGTCGACGCCTCCATGGGCGCTCAAGCAGAGCACGTCCCAGGTGTCTTCCATGGTGGCGCTGATGTAGTGCTCCTGCCGCTTGTCATGGGCGTGGTAAGGCTCCACCAGGAAGCGGCTCAGCATCCCGCTCTGTCCGCCCAGCAGCGTCGTGCGCACCGAGCGCTTGGCGTCGATCCAGGCCGCGGCCTGCTCCAGCGTCACGTCGCCGGGCTGGCGATCCTGATAATACACCAGGCCGTTCAGCCCGCGCTTGCCGAACACCATGTCGGGCTTCGCCACCAGCGGCAGCTGCGTCAGCCAGGCCCCCTCCTCGGACTGCGCATAGACACGTAGCTCATCGCCATCGGCGACAGGCGCCACCTGAAAGCTCTCCTCGAAATCAGGAAAATAGCGCCGCCAGTTGAGGTGAAAGATCCGTTTCGCCTCGTATTCTCGTATCGCTCGCTGTGCCATTGCCTCGATCGCATCTCCGGACCATCTAGTCTAACTGCAAGAAGTGATCCGAGGCCTTTCGGCTTGCGCGGGGCCCACACCGCCAGGGTCTTCGGATCGCGAACCAGCCTTAGGAACATGTAATAACCTTATGTTCCTGAGAACTCTTATGAGTTATGGGGCTGCACGCGCGACGGTGCGCGCCCATGCCCGAGGGGTTGCACCAAAATTACGCGGGCGCACCAATGCCGAGCACACACCGCCGGTGCCCCATTGGGACTTGCTTCGCTACGGTGCGCACCCGGCGAGTGCGGTCCACATCTGGGCTCCCTCAATTCGGGAGGCGCATCACATCTACCGCGACCTCCAAGGTGTGCTGGCC
Source organism: uncultured Ectothiorhodospiraceae bacterium (assembly GCA_964416345.1). Taxonomy (GTDB): domain Bacteria; phylum Pseudomonadota; class Gammaproteobacteria; order CAYQDX01; family CAYQDX01; genus CAYQDX01. Next base: position 15,244 of record CAYQDX010000035.1, on the reverse strand, counting down.
GCCGCCGTAGAGCACACCCTTCAAGGGTGGGACGTCGGAGTAGTCACGTCCGTGGGCGGTGGTGATGTACCGGTCGGAGGGCACCTGATCGTTGGTGGGATCGAAGTCGACCCAGTCCAGCCCCGGCACATAGACGGAGAACCAGGCATGGGAGGCGTCCGCCCCCACCAGGCGCGGGCCACCCGGCGGCGGCTCCGTCTCCAGGTAGCCGCTGACATAACGCGCCGGCAGACCCTGTGCCCGCAGGCAGGCAATGGCGAGGTGGGCGAAGTCTTGGCAAACTCCCCGGCGGTGCTCCATGACTGCGGACAGCGGTGTGCTGACGGTCGTGAAGTGCGGATCGTAGGCGAAATCCCGGTGGATGCTTCCCATCAGCTCCGCCACGGCCTCCAGGATCGGTCTGCCGGGCGTGAAGGCCGCCGTGGCGTAGCCGTTGAGCTCAACGTCGGCGCGCACGAGCGGGGACTCCAGCAGGAACTGCCGCACCTCCCCCAGCTCGGCGCCGGCGCCTTCCGTCACGGCCTTGCGCACCGACTCCCAGGGTGCAGAGACCTCGGGGGGCGGAGGCATCGATCCACTTACGTCCACTTCGCTCACGGCGCGGACACTCAGCTCCTGGTGCAGCTGCCGGGTGAGAAAGTACACGGTACGGTTGCCGAAGAAGTCCACCCGCTCGTGACGGGCGGCCGGCAGCGGCTGAATGTCGATACGAGAGCCCAGGCAGGTCTGGCCGGGCAGGGTCGCCGGCGTGAGGTGCGCCAGACTGTAGCACAGCGAGACCGGCGCACTGTAGTGGTATCGGGTCTCGTGGGTCACGCGATAGCGCATGGACTAGGCCCGGGCGCCCACCAGCTGGTGCGGCTGATCTTCGAGGCGGAAGTAGGCCGCCGAGATCACATCCGAGAGTCGCGGCAGGCGCTCCATCATTGCCCCTAGGAGGAGGTCCAGGGCCTCGCGCCGTCCATGGTGCACCGAGCCCGTGAGACGACCGACATCGCTCAGGCGCAGCGCCGTCAGCGCCTCCAGCACCAGGCGCTCCTCCTGGCTGCGATAGGCCCGCTCGTCCTTGCGCGGCAGCTTCTCCACATGCCGCTGCAGGCAGGCGAGCTGGTAGGCCACCGCGCGCGGGTTGTCCTCGTCATGGACGATCATGTCAAGGAGCGTCTCCACCCGCATCCCGGCGCGATAGCGCTGGCGGTAGGCGATGAGGCTGTCGGTGACGGTCAGTACCGACTCCAGCACCACCACGGCCTCGGACTCGGGGATCACCGGCACCACGGTGGCCCGCAGCAGGCTGGCGCTGGCGCTAGCACGCTCCAGCCGCCGGCCGATCTCCAGGAAGCGCCAGCCGTGGCCGTGGCGCATGTTCTCCGCCACCAAGCCGGAGAACGCCACGAAAGCCGTGACCAGGGCGTCGAGCTCGTCCAGGGCGTCGCTGGCGTGGTCCAGCCTGCCTCCGGTGAGGCGCTCCAGCTCCTCGTCTATCTGGCTGACCACCCGCCAGGTATCGGTGGACAGCCGGTCTCGCACCGAACGGGCGGCCACGATCAGGGCCCGCAGGGTGTGCGGCAGGCTGCCCACCCGGTCGGGGTCGGCGATGATGGAAAGCAGCTCCGGCTCCGGCGCCGCCAGGCGGGCCGGGGCGCCCCCGCGCATGAAGCCCGGGAAGGTGCCCGTCTGCACCGTCAGCGCCCGCAGCAGCTCGGGCGGACAGCAGCCCAGTCCCCTGGGATAGGAGAAGGCAAGCTGCTCGGTGATGTGCAGCAGAATGACCCGCAGCAGGCGCACCAGGGCCTCGGCGCGCTCGGCGTAGCGCCCCACCCAGTACAGGTTTTCGGCCACTCGGCTGGGCACCCCCACGCCAGGGACCGCGGAGACGACCCCACGCTCCCGCTCCACCAGCAGGCTGGTAACGCGCTCCGGCTCCGAGGCCACCACCCACGTGTCCTTGCCAACGCCGCCGTGCTGGTTGGAAACCACGGGATCACCGGGCCGCGGCGCCACCCGGGACAGGCCGCCGGGCATCACGACATAGCCGTCGTCCCGGCTGACCAGGAAGCTGCGCAGGACCACATGGCGCGGCTCCAGGTGGTCGCCGAGAAACACCGGCGCCGTGGCTAGAGGCAGCTGGGCCTGACCCACGTACAGCCAGGGCCGCGCCCGGATGGCCTGGCGCATGCCCTCCAGCTCCTCGGCGTCCAGCTCGGCGCCGAACACGCTGCGCATGCCCCGCCCCGGCCGGACCGGCTTGATGACGAGCTGCTCCAGGCTCGCCAGCACATGCTCCCGATCCACGGGACTGCCGCACCACCAGGTCTGCGCCCCGTGCAGCAGCAGCTCCTCTCCCAGGAAGAAACGGCACAGCCGGGGCATGTAGGCCATCAGCGCGGGATTGTCCAGCACGCCACTGCCCAGCGGATTGGCGACGCCCACCTGTCCGGCCCGCACGGCCTGCACCAGCCCGGGCACGCCGAGGCAGGATTCCTCCCGCAGCTCCAGGGGGTCGCAATATTCGTCGTCGACCCGACGCAGGATGATGTCCACCCGCTGCAGCCCGTCCAGACTGCGCAGGAACACGCCATCCTCCCGCACAGTGAGGTCATTGCCTTGGACCAGGGTATAGCCCAGGTAGTTTGCCAGGTAAGCGTGCTCGAAATAGGCCTCGTTGCGCGGCCCCGGCGTCAGCACCACAGTGCGCGGCGGCTCGTCGCCCTGCTGCGGGGCCCATGCGCCTAGCGCCGCGCGGGTGGCACGGAAGAAGTTGGCGAGACGGTGCACATGGGAGTCCCGGAACAGGCTGGGCATGGCCCGAGACAGCACCAGCCGGTTCTCCAGCGCATAGCCGGCTCCCGAGGGCGCCTGGGCGCGATCGCCGATGACCCAGACCCGGCCGTCCGGCCCGCGGCTCAAGTCGGCGGCATAAAACACCATGGGGCGCCTGCCGGCGCGCAGGGAGCCGTCGCAGGGGCGCAGAAACCCGGGATGGGCGTAGATCAGCTCGGGCGGCAGCACGCCTTTGTGCAGCACGTTGCGCTTGCCGTAGAGATCCGCAAGCAGCAGGTTGAGCACCTCGGCGCGCTGCACCAGACCGCGCTCGATGCGTCCCCACTCCTCGCTGGCGATGAGCAGGGGGATGAGGTCGAGCTGCCAGGGACGCGCCACCCCGTCGGGATCACCATAGACGTTGTAGGTGACCCCGTTCTCGCGAATCAGCCTGTAGGCCTCACGGCGCCGCTGCTCCAGCCCGTCGCAGCCGATGGCCTGGAGCGCATCCAGCAGGTAGCGCCAGTGTGACCGGGGCGCGCCACCGATCTCGCACATCTCGTCGTAGGCGTAGTCCAGCGGCGAATATCCCTGACAGAAGCGCCCGGGGTCCACGGCGTCACCTTGGGGTCTCAGCTCTGGTTGATACATCCGACGGCCTCTCCCCGGAAGCGGGGGCGGCGATGACTAACACCCGTAACGATAGCGTAGGTCCAGCGTATAGGGGAAATCGCCCGCCGGCTCCTCCGGCGGCGGGTCCAGGGGTCCGGGGGTGTGGCCGTAGGCTCGGAAGCGGGCGATACGCCGGGATTCCGCCGCGTTGGCGTTGACCGGGAAGGCCTCGTAGTGGCGACCCCCGGGATGCGCGACGTGGTAGGTGCAGCCGCCGATGCTATGGCGGTTCCAGGTGTCGACGATGTCGAGCACCAAGGGGTTGTGGGAGGGGATGGTCGGGTGCAGCCCCGAGGGGGGCTGCCAGGCCTTGAAGCGCACGCCGGCGACGAATTCTCCCCGCATCCCAGTGGGCCGCAGCGGCACCCGCCGTCCGTTGCAGGACACCACGTGGCGCTCGCCGGTCATGCCCTGGACACGCACCTCGAGCCGCTCCACCGAGGAGTCGACGTAACGCGCCGTGCCCTGGGAGGTGACCTCCTCCCCCAGCACGTGCCAGGGCTCGATGGCTGTGCGCAGGTCGAGCTGGATGCCGCCATCGGCCACGATGGTGCCGTAGTGCGGGAAGCGGAACTCGTAGAAGGGCTTGTACCACTCAAGGTCCAGCGGATAGCCGGCCCGCTGTAGATCACAGACCACATCCTTGAAGTCATGCCAGACGTAGTACGGCAGCATAAAGCGGTCGTGCAGCTCGGTGCCCCAGCGCACCGGCTTACGCTGGTAGGGCTCGCGCCAGAACTGAGCGATGAGGGAGCGTAGCAGCAGCATCTGGACTAGGCTCATGCGGGGATGCGGCGGCATCTCGAAGGCCCGAAACTCCGCCAGGCCCTGGCGACCCGAGGCCGTGTCGGGCGAGTACATCTTGTCGATGCAGAATTCGGTGCGGTGGGTGTTGCCGGTGACGTCCACCAGCAGATTGCGCATCACCCGGTCCACCAGCCAGGGCGCCGGCACCTCCCCGCGGGGAATCTGCTGAAAGGCGAGCTCCAGCTCGTAGAGACCCTCGTCGCGCGCCTCGTCCACCCGGGGCGCCTGACTGGTGGGGCCGATGAACAGGCCCGAGAACAAATAGGACAGGCTCGGATGGGTCTGCCAGTAGACGACCAGGCTCTGCAGCAGATCCGGGCGGCGCAGCAGCGGGCTGTCGGCGGGCGTGGGACCCCCGATCGTCACATGGTTGCCGCCGCCGGTGCCGGAATGTCTGCCGTCGAGCATGAACTTCTCCGTGCCTAGCCGCGCCTGCCGCGCCTCGTCATACAGCACGTGGGTGTTGTGGACGATCTGCTCCCAGCTGTAGGCCGGATGGATGTTGACCTCGATCACGCCCGGGTCGGGCGTCACCGACAGTCGGAGCAGGCGCGGATCCCGCGGCGGCTCGTAGCCCTCCAGGATCACCGGCATGGCCAGCTTGGTCGCCGTGGTCTCGATGCTCGCCACCAGGTCCAGCCAGTGCTCCAGATGAGTCAACGGCGGCAGGAATACGTACAGGTGGCCCTCGCGCGGCTCCACGCACAAGGCCGTGCGCACCAAACCCTCCGGATACCGGCGCTGGGTGGCCTCATCGGCCACCTGCTCGCTGGTCGGGGCCACCATGCCGGTGGCTTTCACCAAGCGGCCGTAGCGCCGCGCCACCTCGCCGTGCAGGTCGCCCAGCGGCGCGCGCTCCTCGAAGGTGCTGCGCTCCGGAACCTGCTCCTGCTCCGCGGTGGGCGACCAGGCCAGGGACTCCAGCGGCAGGCGGTAACCCATGGGCGAGTCGCCGGGCAGCAGGAACATGTGCCCGTGGCGGAAGCTCCAGCGACTGCTGCGCCAGCCGCCCTCGGTCCTGGGCCAGTCCCACTGCAGCGGCAGCGCATAGCCGGTGATCTCGTCCAGCCCACGGTTGAACAGGCACATCAAACGCTCCCGCTCCATGGCGTCCTTGAGGTGGCTCTTCAGCGGATCGACGTTCTCCGGCAGCCGTCCTTCCTTCCACAGGTAATAGAACACGTCCTCGTGCCCGGGCATGATCGTGGTGGGCTCCAGGCCCAGGGACTTGGCCAGCGCCTCGACGAAGCGCTCGGCCTGACTCACGGTGTCGCCCTGGGGCTTGCGCTCGTCCGCCAGCAGACTGGTATCCCACCACACCGGTGTGCCGTCCTTACGCCAATAGCAGTTCAAGGCCCAGCGCGGCAGCTGCTCGCCGGGATACCACTTGCCCTGTCCCAGATGCTGTACCCCACCCTCGGCGAAGCGGGCGCGCAGCCGGCTGAGCAGGTCCATGGCCCGCAGTCGCTTGGTCGGACCCAGCGCCGCCACGTTCCACTCCTCACCGTCCATGTCATCGATGGAAACGAAGGTCGGCTCCCCACCCATGGTCAGTCGGACGTCACCGGCCTGCAGCTGCCGGTCCACGGCGTGGCCTAGGTCCTCGATGGCCTGCCACTGCTCCTCCGTGTAGGGCTTGGTGACCCGTGGATCTTCGTGGATGCGGGTGACCTGGTTGTGGAAATACAGCTCGGTCTCGCATTTCTCGGTCGCCCCGGTGATGGGCGCCGCGCTTGTCGGGTCCGGTGTGCAGGCCAGCGGGATGTGGCCCTCGCCCGCAAATAGCCCCGAGGTGGGATCGAGTCCGAGCCAGCCGGCTCCGGGCACGTAGACCTCGGCCCAGGCATGCAGATCGGTGAAGTCCTGCTCGGGCCCCGAGGGCCCGTCCAAGGCCTTGACGTCCGCCGTGAGCTGCACCAGGTAGCCGGAGACGAAGCGGGCCGCCAGGCCCAGGTGCCGCAGGATCTGCACCAGCAGCCAGCCCGTGTCCCGACAGGAGCCCTGCGCCAGACTGAGGGTGGCCTCGCAGCTCTGGATGCCCGGCTCCATGCGAATCACGTAACCGATGTCTCGCTGCAAGCGCTGGTTGAGGGCCACCAGGAAGTCCACGATGCCCTGCGGGCTGCGGTCCACGCCCGCCAGCCACTGCAACAGCAAAGGCCCCGACTCCTTGACCGCCATATACGGCGCCAGCTCCTTCAGCAACTGGGCGTCGTACTCGAAGGGATAGTCGTTCGCGTACTCCTCGACGAAGAAGTCGAAGGGGTTGATGACGGTCATCTCCGCCACCACGTCCACCTCGACGCTGAGCTTCCGGGTCTTTTCCAGAAACACCAACCGCGCCAGGTAGTTGCCGAAGGGATCCTGCTGCCAGTTGATGAAGTGACTCTCGGGCAGGATCTTCAGCGAATAGGAATGGATGGGCGTCCGGCTGTGCGGCGCCGGGCGCAGACGCACCACGTGCGGCGACAGGCTGACCGGCCGGTCGTAGCGGTACTCGGTGTAATGATGGATTGCAACGCGAATCGCCATGGCTTCTGTACCACTCTCGCAAGGGCGAGCTCGCCCGGGGCACTTCAGACGCGGAGGCACATACCGTTCCGGGTGTCTGCCGCATGAGGGAGCCACAAGTTACCACGGATTGACGCGCCTGGCCCCGGGTAAAGTCGCGGCGGATCTTGGGGCAGCGCGGTGATGTCTGCGCCAAAGCGGTGCGGACGTACTTCGGCGCTGCGCCCAGACAATCTTTTACAAACTTCGACAGCGCCATGATTCGCGGCCCTCGGCCCGGGACGTATGCTGCACAAGGACAAATGGAGCACTTGCTCCAGGGGACTGGAGTCCCCGCCCAGCACGGGCGGCGCCGAGACAACCGGTGATATTCCGCTACACGCGCCGGCCGAGACATCGTTCCAATAGCGTTTCAGGAGCTCAACGAATGAAAATCATTACCGCGATGGCCGCTACCGGACTGCTGATTGCCTCCTCTCTGCCACTCTATGCTGCCGAGCAAGGCTCTGCGGAGAGTGCGGCTCAGGCCAAATGCGAGACGCTGGCGACCAAGCACAAGATCGCCGCAGGCAAGCGGGAAGACTACATCAAGGAGTGCACGGCACGCCAGCTGCACGCCGCCCAGAACAAATGCGAGAGTCTGGCCACCAAGCACAAGATCGCCGCGAGCGCCAAGGCGAGCTACGTCGAGGCGTGCGTCTTGAAGCACCTGCACCCGGCACCCGCGAAGACTGCCGCCAAGTCGACCAAGCCCATGGGCAAGACCCCCACCAAGTAAGTGCTCCGGCCCGTCTGGTGACCACACGCTCCGGCGGCGCCGCGATCGGCGACGCACGCGGAAGCTAGCTCTCCGGTCCACGGTCGCCACGCGGGATTCACCTTGCAGCCCCCTCCCCCCGGGGGCTGCCTTTTTTCGGGGACGCCTTGCCCCGGGAGTCGCACTGCCCCTGAGCGCCGGGATACAATCGGCAGCGCGTGAACGCCTGCTGCACGGGTCGTCCCGGAAACTCTCGCACCGGACCTCCGCGACACGCTGCAAGTACGTCCCTGTAGGCTTGACCATGGGATCCATTCCGGCGACGGTCGCTTGTACCTCATGCGAGGACTTTCGCAATGACTTATATGTCTCCGGCCCGCTGACTCCGAGCCAATCGATGTCTCCCGGGGCACGCTCGCGCACGCCTATCGTCCTCTTGAGCGCCATGTCGCTCGCCATCATCGCCGTGGTGGGCTTCACCGTCCGGCTGCTGCAAGGCGAGCGGGCGATGCTGGAGACAGCTGTCAAGCAGGCCCAAGAGCAGGCAGGTGCATTGCTGGCCCGTCGAGTGGAGCGGACCTTAGTGAGCGTGACCCAGGCGCCCTTCGCGGCCTACCGGCAGGGCTCTCCCCGGCTACCGCCGGACGCTCGGCCGGATTGGCTGCAGGCGACCTTCCCGGAGGTCGGAATGGTGCTGCTGGTGGATCAGGATATGCACGTCACCGCCAGTGTCTCGCGGTCCTCAGGCCTGGGGCAGCGCCAGCTCAATGCCTGGCTAGCGGAGGTCGAGAGCTCCGAGCCCCGTCCCCCCGGCGCCCCGCCCCAGACCTTCCTGGGGACCCTCGGAGGCAAGCCCGTGCTGGTGGCGCTGCAGGCCGTCACCAATGCTGACGGTAGTCAGGGCTGGCTGCTGCTGAGCTTGAAGCTCGACATCTTACGGCGACGCCACGTCGATCCGCTGCTGGAAGATTTCGCGGCGACTTACGGCGGCAAAGTGAGACTGGCGCCCGCCGACGCGGACTGGGATCCCGCCTTCCTGGCATGGCCGGTCAATCGTGTGCTACCGGGCTGGTCGCTGGTGTTCAGTCCGGACCAAAGCCTGGCGCACCAGCGCCTACGGCACCATACCTGGATACTCGTCAGCATCGCTAGCGCGCTGGCCCTGGCCCTAGTGATGGCGACCTTTTCGGTCTGGCGGGAGCTGCGCCGGGAGCACGCCTTAGTGGCGCTGCGCAACCGCTTCGTCGCCAACGTCTCGCACGAGCTCAAGACACCGTTGACCCTGATCCGCATGTATGCTGAGACGCTCTATTTGCACCGGCTCAAGGACGAGACCCGCATCCACGACTACCATCGCACGATTCTGCGGGAGGCGGAGCGCCTGGCCCAGATGATCGACAATGTGCTCGATTTCGCCCGACTGCAGCAGAAGCTCAGCGTCTTTCAGCTGACGGACATGGACCTGGGGGCCACCGTAGAGGCGGTGCTGCAGGACTACGCCAGCCAGCTGAAGGAGCGCGGCCTGCGGCTGCAGATCCGCATCGAGGAAGACCTGCCGGCGGTGGCGCACGACCGCCGTGGCGTGACGCAGATTCTGCTCAACCTCTTGGACAACGCGGGCAAGTACGCCGGCGGCAGCAGTCCGGTCCAGGTGTGTCTGAGTGGCGACCGGGACTGGGTGGAGCTTAGGGTCACCGACTTCGGCCCCGGAATCCCCCCGGGCGAGCGCCTGCGGGTGCACAAGGCGTTCTACCGCGGCGACCAGACCCATCCGGTGCAAGGCAGCGGCCTGGGCCTGGCACTGGTCGACCAGATCGCCGAGGCACATCACGCCCATTTCATTCTCGACACGCCGGCGGGTGGCCACGGGGTGAGCGCAATCGTTGCTTTTCCGAGCTACGCCCTGGCTGCATGACCGCACCCTACTGCGTCCTGGTGATCGAGGACGACGCCGCCATGCGTGAGGGCATCCGGGACAACCTGGACGTCGAAGGCTACCGCGTGCTCACCGCCGCCAGCCTGCGCGAAGGCCGGGAAGTGGCTCAGAGCCAAAGACCCCACCTGGTGCTGCTGGATCTCATGCTGCCGGACGGCGACGGCATGAGTCTGTGCCGGCAGCTGCGCGCCTCCGGCTATCGCCAGCCCATCATCATGCTCACCGCCCGCGGTGAGGAGGCCGACAAGGTGCTGGGCCTGGAGGTCGGCGCGGACGACTATGTGGTCAAGCCATTCAGCCTGCGCGAGCTGCTCGCCCGCGTGCGCGCCAACCTACGGCGCACGGTCGGCCCCGAGCCGGCACCGGAGCCTGTCGCCGTAGGCTTTGCCCTGGTGGACTTCCGCCGCCATAGGCTCACCCGGAACGGCGATGTTCTGGACGTCAGCGCCAAGGAGATGGAGCTGCTCCGCTACCTCGTCGAGCACCGCGGCCAGGTAGTCAGCCGGGATGTGCTGCTCGCCCAGGTTTGGGGCCACCGCAGTGAGATAGCGACTCGCACCGTGGACAATTTCGTCCTGCGTCTGCGCAAGAAAATCGAGCCGGATCCCTCGGAGCCGGCCTATCTGATCACGGTCCACGGGGTCGGCTACAAGCTCGTGGCCCAATAACCGGAAGCACGCTCGTCGCGGCTGCTGCGGGAACGTGGTGTAGAATGCCGAAAAAGAGCACGAATGCGCCAGGCCGGGAAATGCCCATGGCAATAGAAGCAGAGTGAGACACGCCGGGATTTGTGGACTTCGGCGTGCTCAAGGACTCCGGAATTGACCCATCTCGACGACCTACGCCGTCTGGTCGGGCTCGACGCTCACGACGAGCGGGCCATCGCCCGCGAGCGTGCGCGCCTGGAGCCTACCCTAGCGCAAGCCGCAGCCGAGCTCGACCTCTGGCTGCGGGAGGTCAGCAAGATCCCGCTGGAGACGCCGCTGCTGCTGCCCGAATTTCTGCCTGGCTTCGCCCGCGGCCGGGCCGATCCGCATTTCTACAATGTCCAATACGGCCAGGCCGCGTACTGGCTCAACCAAGGCCTGGACTCCGGACTCGCCGCCGCGGCGCTGAGTACGCTGCGCGCCCTGTTGGTCAAGATAACCTCCGCCTGGTCCTCAGGGCGCACCACACAGGCCTTGTGCCGGCTGGTGGATCTCGCCCACGCGATCCATGCGGTGGTCTTTCACCTGGGCCACGTACTCAGTGAACTCGAGCGCGTGGCGGCGCGCGATATTGCACGAGTGCGCCACAATTGCGAGGCGTTGAGCGAGCTCGACAGCGACCGCCTGCTAAACGCCTACACTCAGCACCTGGAGTGGAAGAGACGGGCCTATCGCATGACCCTGGACAACGCCGGGGACTTGAGCACCCTGCCCGTTTCGTCGCGAGAGTGCGATCTGGGCCGCTGGCTGCGGGACGGCGGACTGAGCGTGGTGCCGGAAGAGCGCGCCCAGGGGCTCGTCAGCGCCCACGAGCGGCTGCACCTGCTCGTCCGCACGGCGCTCGAAGAGTCTCACGGCGGCAAGCCACAGGCGGTCCTCAAGTATCTGCAGGACATCGAGGCGGCCTCGGACGAGATAGTCTCGATTCTTGGTGACTGCATATCGCAGCGGCTCAGCGCGCTTGCCGTCGAGGATAGCCTGACTCACCTGGGCACCCGCCGGCTGTTCGACAACGACATCGTCAAACATGCCCACCAGCTCCAGCGCGACGGCAGCCCGCTGGCGCTGTTGCTCATAGACGTCGACCACTTCAAAGAGGTGAACGACCGCTTTGGTCACACCACCGGAGACGAGGTCCTGCAGAGGATAGCCAACGCGCTGTCATACGTGCTGCGGAGTTCCGACCGCCTGTACCGTTGGGGCGGCGAGGAGTTTGCCGTGCTGATGCCCGCGGCCCGGTCGGAGGACATTTTCATGGTGGCCGAGCGCTTGCGCGGCGAGATTGCCTCTCACAGCATTTTTACCGCTGCGGGCAAAGTGCGCGTGACGGTGAGCATCGGCGGGACATTCATCGCCGGCACCGGCGCCCCCGATGCGGACGCGCTGTTCTCCCACTGTGATGCCAATCTCCGCCGCGCCAAGGCTGCCGGCCGCAATCGGATCGTCATCTCGGAATACGGCACAGATGAGGATTCCCGTCCAATCTAGCCTTGACACGCGGCTCGCTCAACGCCGTCGCAGGAAATCCTGCAGCGCGCCCGGTGCCAGGGGCTGGCTGTAAAGAAAGCCCTGTGCCTCCTGGCAGCCTGCTCGGCGCAGGAGCTCCGACTGGGCCTCGGTCTCCACGCCTTGGGCCAATATCTCCAGGTGCAGGCTGCGACCCAGCTGGACGATGCCCTGTACGATGGACGCCTCGTCCGGGTCGGACTCGAGGGCACGCATGAAGCTGCGATCTATCTTCAGCCTGTCCACCGCGAAGCGCTTGAGATGGCGCAGCGAGGAATAGCCCTTGCCGAAGTTGTCGATGGCCAGACGAACCCCCAGGGCTTTCAAGCTGTGCATGGTATCCATGGCCTTGCCCAGATCCTGGAGTAGGGCGGACTCGGCCAGCTCCAGCTCCAGCAGGTGGGGTGCCAGCCCACTCGCTTCCAGGGCACTGACGATGCTGTCCACCATTCCTGCATGACGCAGCTGCAGCGCCGAGACGTTCACCGACACCGTCAGCGCGCCCAGCCCGGCGTGCTGCCATTGCGCCGCCTGCCGGCAGGCTTCCCGCAGGACCCAGGCACCGATAGGAACGATGAGTCCGGAGTCCTCGGCCACCGGGACGAAGCGCTCCGGCGCCACCTCGCCGAGCCCCGGATTGTGCCAGCGCAACAATGCCTCGGCCCCCAGCACCCGCAGACTGTCCAGGGCAAGCTGGGGCTGAAACTGTAGGCTGAGCTCGCCCTCCGCCATGGCCCGCTGGAGACATTTCTGCAGGCGCAGATGGCTGGTGGCACCGCGATTCATTTCCTCGTCGAAGAAGCGATAGGTGTTGCGCCCCGCGTCCTTGGCGCTGTACATCGCAGTGTCTGCCTTCTGCAGCAAGGTATCGAAGTCCTTGCCGTCCTGCGGGTAGACGCTGACACCGACGCTTGCGGTGGTGTTGAGCACGTGCCCAACGATGCGCACAGGCTCGGCCAATTGCACCAAAATCTCGCCGGCGACCCGCTCCACCGCCTCCAGATCGGGAATGTCGTTGACCAGGACGATGAGCTCATCGCCGCCCTGGCGGCTCACGGTGTCGGTGTCCCGCACGCATTCGGCCAGGCGCGAGACCACAATCTGCAGCAGCTGATCGCCGGCGTCGTGACCGGCCGTGTCGTTGACCAGCTTGAAATTGTCCAGGTCCAGGAACAACATCGCCACGTGGGATCTGGCCCGCTCGGCGGCTGCAACTGCCTGCTCGAACCGATCCCGCAGCAGAATGCGGTTCGGCAGCCCCGTCAAGACGTCATGGTGGGCGAGAAACTCCATGCGCTCCTCTGTCCGCTTGCGCTCGCTGATGTCGCGCATGGTGCCGAGCAAATACGCCTCGCTATCCAGCTTCACCCGGGTCACGCTCACCTCCCCGTCGAAGGAGCTGCCGTCCTGGCGCAGGTAGCGCCACTCGAAGATCTGGCTGCTGCCCCTCCGCGCGGCCGCGGTAATCTCCCGCCCCATCTCCCGTGACAGCCGGCCATCGGCCTGCCGCTCAGGAGAGAAGCGGTAGATCGAGCTGCCCAGGATCTGCCCCCTGCTGCCGCCGAATAGGCGCAGTGCCACCGCGTTGCAGTCCACGATGCGGTCGCCGTGCATGAGGAAAATGCCGTCCCCGGAGGCGTCGAAAAGCGCGCGGTAGCGGTGCTCGCTCTCCCGCAGGGCCATCTCGGTACGCCTGCGCTCCGAGATGTCCACGACGGTCACCACGGCCCCCACCAGCGCGTCATCGCGATACATCGGGTGCGACCAATACTCCACCGGAAAGCTGCTGCCGTCGGCGCGAAAATACACCTCCTCGTCGGAGTGGGTGCTCTCGCCTGCAAGCGTCGCCACACACACCCGGCACTGCTCCGTGGGATACGGTCTGCCGTCCGGATGGCTGTGGTGAATCAGCACGTGCATGGACTTGCCGAGCAGGTCCTCTTCCCGCTCGTAGCCCAGCATGCGCACGCAGGCAGGATTGGCGAAGGTGCATACGCCCGCCGTGTCGGTACCGTAGATGGCCTCGGCGGTGGAGTCGAGCAGCAGTCGCACCCGGGCCTCGCTCTCCCGCAGGGCGGCCTCCGCCGCCTGGCGCTCGAGCACCGCGCCGAGCTCGGCGGCCAGCTTCTCCAGCAGCAGCACCTCGTCGCTGCCGAAGGCTTCGGCCTCAATGCAGTGGAGGTTGACGGCGCCGACGATGCGGTCGCGCACTCGCAGCGGAGTGGCGGCCAACGAGCCGTAGCCCAAGGACAACGCGAGCTCCCGCCAGGACGCGAACCGCTCGCTGTGCTTGGTGTCGTTGTCGACTACGGTGCGGCCAAGGCATATGGCAGTCCCCGTCGGACCCTGGACCCGCGGCGAGTCGTAGCAGCGAATATCGACCTGGTCCAGATGGCTGAGGTCGAAGCCCGCGCCCGCCACGGGCCGCACGCTCACCCCGTCCTCGTCGATGCGGCCGACCCAAGCCATGCGGAACTGGCCTACGCTCACCAGTGTCTGGCAGAAGCGCGCCATCAGCTGCTCCTCGTCGAGCGCCTCGGACATCAGGTCGCCCACCGAGGCAATGGTGCGCAGCACTCGGTTCTGACGCTCGAGCAGCTTCTCGTTGCGCCTGCGCTCCGTGATGTCCGACCAGATGGCCGAAAAATAGGGCCGCCCGTTGAGCATCAGCGGACGGGTGGTGACCCGCACATCGCGCACCGTGCCATCCTTGCGCCGGTACTTGGTCTCGAGCAAGACGCCACCGCACTCCCAGATCGCTTGCATGCGCTCGGCGACCTCGTTGGGTCCCGCGATGGCGTCAATGTCCGCCACATGCATGCCGGCGAGCTCGTCCCGAGTGTATCCGAGGTTCTCGTGGGCCGCGGTGTTGAACTCCACCATGAGGCCCGTGGCCGCGTCTACGAGGGCGATGCTGTCCCAGGCCTGCTCGAAGATGGACCGATACAGCTCCGCCCCGAGGCCCAAGGGCTCCCGCGCCGAGTGCGGCCGGCTGAGATCGCGGCAGGCAGTCAGCACACCCATCGGCTCGCCGCCGTTCGAGCGCAGTGGAATGCTGGCGGCATGCAGATATCGGCGCCGGCCGTCTGGCGCCTTGACCCAACCATCTGCCGAGCGCCGCTCCGCGCTCTGCATGGCCGCCTGCTCGATGCGCCGGACGAAATCGGCGGTCTCGGCGCCCAGCAGCTCGGTGTCCGTCCGGCGCGGGATCTGCGAATGGGTCGCACCGCAGTAAAGCGCGAAGGCGGCATTGCAGGCGACCATTCTGCCACCGGGCTCCTTCACCCAGGCCGGATCGGTGTTGGCGTCCAACAGCGCACGTAGCAGGGCAGCGCAACGGCGACGCGGAAATGGGCTCTGATCACTTCGCCCCGTGGTGTTAGTCGCGCAACACATCCAATCAGGTCACAAACGTTGAACGCCGGCGCGGATGAGCAGCCATGGCACGCCCGCCGGGACAGCCTGTGGTCGCCTGCCGGGTCGAGGGCCGCAAAGGCGGGCCTGGGCTCGCTCTCTGACGGTTTGCTGAGTCGCCGTGATGTGGCCGCAAGCGTCGCGCTGCGCGACCCAGGTCTCCGGCAGACC
>CAYQDX010000034.1:0-20006 GCA_964416345.1 uncultured Ectothiorhodospiraceae bacterium | reverse complement strand
ATATCGACGCAGTGTCCGCAGCCGTCGCAGCGCGTCATGTAGACGAATGTTGGCATGCTTTACTCCTCTTCTCGTGCTGAAGTTTCGGGGCCGGCGTAGCGAATCAATAATGGCGGGGCAGCTCGCGGTTGATGCCTAGACCGAACCGCTCGGGCTTGTCGGCCGGCGGCGGCAGATTCTCCATGAAGCCATCCGCCTCGAACACGCGTCTCTGATAGGCCGCCGCGGGCTTGAAGAACATGTGCGCGAACTTGGACCACAGCACTCCTCCAATCAGCACCGTGCTGGAGATGATGATCAGGCCGAAGAAGAGGGTCGCCCACCCGCCCGTCTCCAACGCGGACCAGATCAGGGCGAAGGTCGTCGTCGCGAGCAGCGAGAGGATGAACAGATCGGCCCGTATCACGTGATACCACGGGTGGCCTTCGGCGGCCACGTCGACGCGAATGAAGAACCAGAACCAGTACCCGCCGACGCAGACCATCAGCGCGCCCACATGCCACAGCAACGGCAGGATGGAGGGTGTGTGGGTGTCGGGGGTCGGGTAGGCGAATATCAGAATGGCAGTCGTGATGAGGAACAGCACGAAACCGTACATCGTGAGAAGATGGGCCACCCTGCGCCGCGGGTTGCAGAACTCGGCGGAAGTCAAGACGTCCTGCGTGATGGTCTTCATCGCGATCGACGCCTTCTCACCGCCGCTGAGCTCCCGCTCCTGGGCGTCTTTCGCCTTTTTCCCCGCTTCGAAGAAGTACTTGGCGCTCTTCTTGTGCATGACGTCCAGCAGGGTGCCGCCCACCACCAGGATGACCATTAGAACGACATACGCCTGCATCACTGCGGGCGGAATGAGCCCCGCGAGCTCGGCGAAGGGATTGTTGGTGAGCATTGGGCTTGCCTCCACTGGTCATTGTATACAGCCGTGCAAGTGTGAACGTGTCTCAACCAAGTTACAATACAGAGAGTTTTCTTGGGGCATAGAATAAATTGATGTCGCTCGGCTCATCCGCACTTCTTCCCGTGGTTGAGGGGGTACGCTCTCCTCGTAGGGGCCACCGGCCTGAGCCATACTCCAGCAGGAATGGCTCTTCCACGGCAAACCCCTGCAGGTCGCCGCCTTCAGCGCCGAGGCCGGTGGCGTTGATGGATTCGATCACCTCAGTCTAGGCCGTCGGCCGGGTGATGGACCACGTGGAGGATGGGACGGAATACCGTACCTTCCAGCCTGGCGATAGCGTCGAAACATAGGAAATCCAACC
This sequence comes from uncultured Ectothiorhodospiraceae bacterium, assembly GCA_964416345.1. Lineage (GTDB taxonomy): Bacteria > Pseudomonadota > Gammaproteobacteria > CAYQDX01 > CAYQDX01 > CAYQDX01. The sequence continues at coordinate 18,747 of CAYQDX010000034.1, read as the reverse complement.
ACCTACACCAAGGTATCCCTACCTACCGTAGGGGCAATCAAGGCCCGAAATGTCCCTTTCCCACCCGCATGAGGAGACGCGAGAGTTTCGGCCTGGGATGCTGGGGTGGGTCAAAAGCTGGGTATGGGCTGAAGAGGGCGAGAAAGCAGGGTGGTTTTCGTGAGACCGGCGCCGGCAGGACCCGCAGTCCAGGGTGGGGTGCTACCAGCTAACAAGGGGACGGATTTATTTCTTGAGATGAGGGAGCTAGGATACGGACGAATGGCGCCATGGACAGGGAGGGCATGCCGAGGATTGGAAGGATCGCGCTTCGGGGCTTTCCGCACCATACGATTTGGACTGCCTATCCCTCGGTATCTCGTGTCGCGGCCTCTGATCTCTGTGGTTTCGGAACATGTCCTTCAACGACTGGCTAACTAAGCGGCAGCTCTATACACCCCACAAGACGGCCATCGTCGATGACAGCACGGGCCGCAGCTACACCTATTCCGTCTTGAATAGGAGAGCCAACCGCCTCGCACGACACCTCCAACGGCAATTCGGCCTCAAACCTAAGGAGCGCGTGGCCTGCCTCTCAGTCAACAACATCGAATATATCGACCTGTACTTCGCTTGTGGCAAGCTGGGCGCCATTCTTGTGCCGCTCAACTACCGGCTTCGCGAGCGCGAGATCCGGGAAATGGTCATGGACTGCAAACCCCGCCTCCTGCTGCACGACTCGACCCACGCGGAGCTTGCCATGGTGCTGCACCGCGACCGGTGCGTGAAGTGGCTCATGCCGATTCGCACGGACGGCGGACCTCGGTCGAGCGCGACGCTGGCTGAGGTGGTGGAGCGCGGCGACGATCAGGCGCCCGAGATCGTCCCGGCCAACGAGGGTGACATCGCAATGATCTTGTACACCTCTGGCACGACGGGCTCCCCAAAGGGCGCAATGATCAGTTGGCGCCAGATCCACTGGAACGCCATCAACACAACCATCGCGCTGCAACTGTCGGAAAGCGACGTCACGTTTGTCAATACCCCACTCTACCATACCGGAGGCTGGCACGTCCTGTTCACTCCATTGATGTATCTGGGCGGCACGCTCATTCTACAGCAACGATTCGACGCCGAACGCTGCAATGCCTTGATGGGACCCCGCGGGGTTACCATGCTGTTCGGAATTCCGACGATGTTGCGCATGATGATGGAGGCCTCCAATTTCGATGCAGCTGATTTCTCGAGCGTACGCTTTGCGATTTGCGGAGGGGAGCCGTGCCCGATTCCGGTGATCCGGGCGTACCAGGAAAAGGGCGTGCCCATGCGACAGGGATACGGCCTGACTGAGGCCGGCCCCAACTGCTTTTCTCTGCCCGCGCAAGACGCGCTACGAAAGGAGGGTTCCGTGGGGTTTCCCAATTTTCATGTGCAGGTCAAGATCTTGCGTGGCAGCGGTGTGCCAGTAGCCCCGGGCGAAGTCGGCGAGCTGGTCATCGGGGGACCCCAGGTCTTCTCCGGATATTGGAACAATGCCGAGGCAACCCGCGAAACACTGCGGAATGGGTGGGTCCACACCGGCGATCTTTTCAGACAGGACGAAGAGGGATATTACTTCATCGTAGGGAGGGAAAAGGACATGTTCATCAGCGGCGGTGAGAACGTATACCCGGCGCAGGTCGAAAGGGTGATCTATACTCACCCGTGCATAGCCCAGGCCGCCGTGATTGGGGTTCCGGACGCGAAGTGGGGTGAATCGGGATGCGCGTTTGTCGTGCTGCATCCCGGGGCGACACTCGGAGAGCAGGAGCTGATGGACTACTGCAAGGAGACGCTTGCTTCCTACCAGTGTCCGAAATCCATCGTCTTCAGCGACCAATTGCCCCTCGGGCATTCCGGGAAAATCGACAAGAAGGCTCTTAGGGAGATGATGTGGGCCAAGCTCCAGGATGACTGAGCGCGTTGAGCAGACAATAACGCATCTCAATGGCATTCGCAGTCAGTATGTCGACACGCCCCGTCTGCGGATGCATGTCTTAACTCTGGGTCGCGAAGATGGCGATGCGGTTTTTTTTCTTCACGGAAACGCGTCGTCGTCGACCATATGGGAAGAGACCCTGCTTCGCCTGCCACCCGGATACCGAGGCATCGCACCTGACCTGCGTGGATACGGGACCACGGACCGGTCAGCCGTCATAGACGCTACCCGGGGGGTGCGAGACTGGGTGGATGATGTGCTGGCTTTGGCAGTGGCCTTGCGCGTGGATCGCTTCTACTTGGTCGGGCATTCCCTGGGAGGCCTTGTGTGCTGGGGGTGCCTGGCATCATATCCCCAGCGCCTTGTGGGTGTGGCGCTGGTCGCCCCGGGGCCACCTTATGGATTTGGGGGCGTGCGCGGTCTCCAAGGCGAGTGGAACAACCCCGACTGCTCTGGCTCAGGCGCCGGCCTTGTTCACCCGGGCTTTGCCAGGCTGTTGCAGGAAGGGGAGCGTGGATTACCGGACCCTATGTTCTCACCGCGTGCCGTCATGAACCGAATGTTCTGGAAACCTCCTTTCCGTCCAGCGCGGGAAGAGGCTTTCCTAAGCGCCATGCTCCAGATTCATCTCGGCCCGAGACAATATCCTGGCGATGCGATTTCATCCGAATATTGGCCCTTCGCGGCACCTGGAAGCTTCGGCCCGATCAACGCGATCTCACCCAAGTACAATCGTGGGTTGCTGAATCACGTTATGGGATCTTTGCCGAAACCCCCGGTGCTTTGGATCCAAGGTACGGATGACCCCATCATATCCGACACGTCCCAGCCTGACTTGGGCTACCAGGGTAAATTGGGATACCGGCCAGATTGGCCCGGGGATGCGGTCTTCCCGCCGCAGCCCATGCTGAGCCAGGTCACGTATGCTTTGGATCAGTATGCCCGCGCGAGCGGCACGGTAGAATACCTTCGCGTCCAGGGGGCCGGACACACCCCGTTTGTTGAGCGGCCGGAGTCGGTACAGACGGCCCTCGTCAGACACCTCGAAGAGTCCTGGAAACCGAGCGCGTCCCAACGATAGCCGCTGAAGGTGATCTGTCGCCTTGTCGGGATGGCGCGTCGGTCTCGTTCACGGAGAAGGGCGCCCGGGTCATGTAGCGGGCCAACTGCCGGCGCCCCTCGGCATCGCGAGCCTCGATGCGCACCCGGTTGTTCACTGAGAAGATGCTGTGCTGCCAGTTCAGCGGCTTGGCCACCAAGTCCTCATCGATGGCCTCGTCTGCCAGCAGAAGCTGGAGCACGGCGCGGCGTAGCTGCTGCTCGAGCAGCTCGGCGGGGCCGGGCGGCAGGACCCGGAAGACCCAGTTGGGGTGGAACCCGCCATCGGTGACGAGGGCGTGGATGTGGGGGTGGAATGTGACGAGATTGGCTAAGGTCTGGACGAACAGGATGAAGCCGGCCTGGCCGGCAGGAGCGGCCTCTCGGTAGGCCTCAGTGAGCAAGCGGCCGACGATGCGGCAGAGATCGCCGAGGCGGTGGCGCTGGTGGAACAAGCCGCGCAGGACTTTCGGAACGGTGAGCACGTAATGGCAGAGCGGCACCGGGGCAAGAATCTTCTCCTCGATCCACTCGCCGTAGATCGGCTTCCTCGTGCAAGGCATGCTCTACTCCCTGGTACTGAGGTGAGTATAGAACAAATAGAGAACATCAGTGGTCGCGTATCGCTCAATCTCGCTGGTCTTTTGGCCCGGCTTCGTCGTTGCGGCAAGGGATACATAGCGTCACAATGCGCCCCTTGCCGCGCCTTGCTGCGCCTTGAATCCGAGCCAAAATCCGGAGCCATCTTTGGACAACCGTCCCTTTCCGAGGCCCTTGCGGCCAAGGGGATCGGTTCCGCCTGGAGTCGGTGGACTTGGAGCTGGTTATCGAAGATGTCTATGAGGGTTCGAATGGGAAGCGGGCAGGGGGTAGAGGACAGCAATTTGTTCTGAGACCTGCCGGCTCTGGAGCACCCGAGCCCTGCATCCACCGGTTCTTGGATTGAAATGGGCGCCCTTGCGAGCGTCCCCGATTTTTGGCTTTCTCGGAAACAGCTGCTTCTACGCACAAATCGAAGCAATGACCGATCAGCGCGGCGAACTAGAAAGACAAGGACGTCCCCAAAAAGAACAAAAAGGAGCCACTCGAAGACACAGTCCGCTTTGAATTAATTGACCCTGGCCCCTTCTTCCACTTTCTCCAGCATTCCTCCCCGTAACCTTTGCCGCTACCTCCTTGAGGGCAAAGGCTGGCGTGTGTCAGTGGAAATGAGATACCCGGCGATACGAACTGGCTGCGTCGGGTATACCGTTCCAGGCATCCTACCTCGGTCCCACGCTCGTGCGTCCGGGACGCACCGGTACCGTCGTGGGCGCTCGGCCCGAGGGACGGCGGAAGTCGAAGGGCTGGTTGGTGTCGAAGGCCTCACATCCGGCTCCCGGATGGCACTCGACGCCGGTGCCGTCCGGCCGGTCACAGGCGTAGCCGTCGCCCTTGTGCCGCGAAGGCAAGAAGGTTCCACCAACGGCCTCGCATGCGTCTTTCAGCTCTCCCTCGCTTACCGTCTTGACCGGTTTCGTCGTCGTCGCCGAAACATCGGGCGCACCGAGCACAAACAAGGCGCACGCAGCGGTGAAGAACAGAGTACAGATGAATTGGCGCATTTCGTGAGTCCCCACTAAAATTAAGTGAAATTTCTCAACGCTCTTTATTTGCACTGATACGCAATAGCGCTCGTAGCCGATACGCAGTCGAAGGGTTGGTCTGCCCAAGATTCGAAGATTGACAGAATATTGGTAGGGTATCATATTACCAGACAGCTTATAACCGCTCATCTATCCGTTGCAAACGGCGATCGCGGCTACGGGGCGTCATTTTTTCCACCGCTGATCCGGCATTTTGATTTATGCGGAGGATCTAAAGACTACTGGCGTCTGTAGCGAACGCTGGCCATACAGACGGGAATGACCAACGACTGGCTGAAGCGCCAGGGTTTGATTTCCGTGCGCAACCTCTGGATGAAGGCGCATGGCTATGCGTAAGACCTCTTGTGCTTCCTTCTGATGAACCGCCAAGTGCGGACGCGGATGCCGGGTGGTGTAGGGACGGCGGGGGAGATACCCGCCCTTGCCCGACTAGCACGCTTTTCATTTTACGGCGCCTTAATTAATTCTGGCCCCTTGCTAAAATATCACAAGACATCCTCGCCCGCGACGACGGGCAGGTAACCTTTCGCTACCGCCAGAGCAAAGGCAAACGCCTCCGATACCGCACGCTGCCCGGCGCCCAGTTCCTGGCGCCGCTGCTCCAGCATGTCTTGCCCAAAGGCTTCCGGCGAGCACGGAATTCCGGCTTCCTGCATGCCAACAGCAAGCGCTCGATCGCCTTGCTTCAGTATCTCCTCGGGCTGGACCCGCGCCGGGCGCCGGCGTGGCTTAAGCCACGCCCCAGGCTTCAGTGCCCACGCTGCGGGGCCGAAATGAGGATCGTCAAAACGCGCCTATCGCCTCGCCAGCCATGGCCGGCTCCAATCCCGATCCCAATCAGCCCGGAGCCCTTTCTGATTCCAGGTTTCTCTTTGCGTGTCTCAATAACCGCATGCCCTACCTTTGCCTCCGGGAGTCGATGGGGCCTCCGAAGTTCTCGACGCTTCTATTCTTGCATGCCAGGCACCCGGACCCCGGCAGACCCTTGGGACTCTCACCACGACATGACCGTAGGGCGATGTTTGTGTTCTCTGTTGGCTGCCTGGTTTCCCGGCAGTGCCACACTGTCTCCCCCATAGCCAAGTCTTACGAGTCCTCTGTGTTGGCTTCCAGCTTGTTGACACTGTCGCCGTCTGCATTGATACCTTTAGTGTGTCGCGGCGCTCTCACGGTCTGGCCTTATTCGCTAGCGACAATCAGAACTTACAGCGACAGTTATCGCGTGATAGTGGAAAGAAGAGCCGGATTGGTGACGAGATTTCGTACACCATGCGCGTGATCTTCGTTGAAGATATTCCCCTTGCACCATTCTCCAACGGTTGCAATGTTGACCTTGGCGACTTTGGGCCGGACGCTCCAAGTTACTTGGAAAGGCGAACCGGCCTCGTTGTAGCTAGGGCCGGTGGTTGAGCCCGCGTATTGAACAGGGGTTCCTGTATCGTCAGGAATATTCAATGCTTGGTGTAACCCATCTTTTTGGCCATGCTTGGTTAACTCACTAAAATCTATAGCATTGCCGTCATTGACCAAGACATACACCTGAGCTTCTACGCGCAATTGTGGATTCCTGATTGAGTCACTTAGACAGGAACCCAGAGTAGGACCTGGTTCTATCCGTGCGGTTGAATAGACATAGTGGACTTCAATCGTATCTCCAGGATTGAGGCTGCCGTGCTTGCTTGGGCATACCTCGTATTGGAGAGGTGCCAACTCTGCCTTGGTTAGATGGCCCGAATACTGGTAACCACCCAGATAGCCGTGACCATCCCCATTGCCAGCATACTTCGTAAACTCGCCCCCTGCATGTTCTGCATTTTTGTGAAAATGAATGTTACATAGATTCATATCGCCGTAGGCAGGCGCAGCGTTGAATGCGACACTGTTGCTCCCACTAGCTGAATCAATATCGCGTGGTGATTGAGGACCAAAGCCTTTGCCGTGGGTGTTCTTCGCAAGATTGTCTCGCTGCCCCGCGATTACGTGATCTGACGCTTGAGCGTGATCACTGGAATGAGTGTCTTTCGCAGTTGCATCGAATGGCATTGCTACCGCTGTTGCTAGTAAAAAAAACGCATTAGCTTTCATAGTCTCTCTTCTCTGTTGGCTGGCGGTTGACAATCAAACCTCCTGACGTCGTATGACAATTCGGTAGCGCTAGCGGCGCGCATCTGCGGACGTGAAGTGACGACCGCAATGCGGGCGGCAGTGCGCGCTCCGCTGGATGAGCTTGTTACATGCCCAAGTTCCTGTATACGACGACTGAGTTTCGCTTGTCGACCCCCACTACCACGCCTCCCTTCTGGAACCACTGTGTGACCGCGGAATGGTCTATTGGCGTAGGCACGTCCGCAAGCCACCCGGTAGCCGGGGAAGTGGCAGGCGTGAGACCTGATGTCCACGCTGTCAGTTCGCCGGGAGGGACGACCGCAACAATGCGAACATCCCACTCGCTTGGGCCGGGGACCAAGCCGCCGGAGTTGTTGGAGTATTGGATAGCAAAATCCAACTGACGGTAGTTGCGCTTGAAGCGAACGAACTTCTGAAGAAACGCCACCTTGTCGGCGAGCGTGGCGAACTTCTTACTGGACGTGTTGGTCGAGGGTGGGCCGGATTGCCCGCAACCGGCGACTAGAAGGACGATGGCCGCAGCTATCCATGTTCTTTTCATAGTATGTAACGTAGCCTTCAGCCGCGAGCGAAGCGAGTCGGAGTGAAGGGCGGGGTTTGGGCTCGCTAATCATTTAATAAAATGATATCATCCTTATCGTTTCTTACCCAAACGCTCTTTCCAAGTGAGTTTAGATGTACCACACAAACCCAATCATCTATACCATTTTCATCTATTATATTGATTTCTCTTTCGAGGATTCTTCCCAGTATGACAGCCCATTAGACGCTTTGGGGTATCGATAGAGCAAATACGACAGCGCTCTTTTCATCAAGGGTAGAGCATCTTTTTCAGAACCCATATAGTGCAGATATTTTCCAGGATTATTTGCAGTGACAGCCTCCCATGAAAGTATTGCCTGCTCGACTTGATTTTTACTCAGCTTGAACGGAGCAGGGTGGTCTCTGAGTTGACCGGGTTTTAGTAGTCCAAGCCCTTGAATGGCGATACTCTTCTGGTCGCTTAATCCGGTTCCGATTAAATGCCTCGTTAAATGATCGACCAGCAGAATCGCCGTGCAAGATATTCATCAGTGCCCTATTCCCGTATCACTTCGCGCAGGCTCTTCGGCCGCATGTCGGTCCAGTTGGCCCCGACATAGGCCGGGCAGGCGTCTTTGCGGTCCGGACCGTGGACCGAGTGCCAGCGCTGCGGAATGTCCTTACCCGCCGGCCAGAGCGAATACTGCTCTTCGTCGTTGATCAGGACGCGGAACAACTCGCCGTCGATAGTCAGGTCATCGACCCTGTCGTCGCTCATGTGTCTCCTCACTCAGACCGGATCGCCGGGGCAGAGCGCAGGTGCGCGATCCCGGTGACGTAGTGGTCGCGAGCCAGATATCGCCCCGCTCGAGAGTTCTGTATGCGATATCCTTGACTGTCGCCAGATTGTAGCGCGATCAAACGGCGCGTCAAGGCCGAGTCAGGCGATGGTGCGCAGAGAATTGTCGGGGTGCAAGGGTAGACCCAATGTTTGTGGGAGGTGTTCACCGCCTGGCCTTTCTCAGTCGAGCAGCGCCGTTGGGGGCGGCGCCCGACACGGCGGGCGCCGGAAGGCTTCTGCCGCGGCGCTTTTCTAATCGAGGTGAGTGACGATCTTATCGATCACCACGGGGTCCTCAATGTTGGCGATGATCCGCGCTGCCCACCCCAAGCCGGGCAGGTCTCGATGTCGATATTGAGCACCCGTTTCAGGCGCTGCGCCCGGCTGCCCAAGGTGCTGGCGGACAAAGTCAGCCTGATTGTCCTCGACGATGTTTGGTTTGCAGAGCAAGTGGCACCGTTCCTCAACGCCCTAGGGCCCCGCTGTCGGCTGCTTATCACTACTCGCGACGGCGGTCCAGTCACGGCTTTGGGGGCCCAGGAGCTCCCCATGGAGGTGCTGGGCGATGAGGAAGCGCTCGCTCTCGTGGCGGAATGGGCGGCGCAGCCTACGGACACCGTCCCGCAGGAGGCGCGGGACGTCGCCCTCGAATGCGGCAACCTGGCACTGGCGCTGGCTATGGCAGGCGCTCTGGTTCGCGACAACCCAAATGGCTGGGCGAATGCGCACAAACTATGCCATGCCGATCTGGGCAAGATCAAACGGCAGTTCCCGAACTATCCCCATCGCGATCTGCTGCGTGCAATACAGATCAGCGTCGATACCCTGGAAGGTGAACTAAGGGCACGCTACTTCGATCTGGCGGTGTTCCCGGAGGACACGCCGATCCCGGAAGTGGCCCTACAAACCTTGTGGGCGCAGCACGGACTGGAGCAAATCGATACCCAGGACATGCTCGACCTGTTCGCCCTTCATGGCCAATTGGTGCGCGCCCACCAGGGACGCTGCACCGGCGGTTGGGCGAGCGGACCAGATGACGGCTAGTTCTTCCAGCGGCTGCCCTACCACCTCGGCCAGGCAGGCGCTCATAAACACCTTCGAGCCATCCTGCTCGATTACGAGTGGGTCGCGGCGAAATTAGCGGCGGGAGGGATAGCCAATCTCATTGCAGACTATGGGACCACCGCATCTGACGAAGACGTTCGCCTCGTTCAACAAGCGCTTTGGCTATCTGCGCCCATTCTCCTTCGGGAGCCTACGCAATTGCCAACTCAGTTGCCTGGCCGGCTTCGCGGGATTGATCGGGTGGATATACAAGCCTTGTTAAGGACAGTAGAAGATGATGTCGAGATCAGACGCTACCCTATACGGGCGGCCCTCAAACCAGCGGGCGGCGTGCTCCTGCAAAATCTCGCAGGCCATGCGGATTTGGTCACCGCGGTCTCGCCAACCCCCGATGGCGAGCGAGCCATCTCAGCCTCGCTCGACAGAACCTGCAAGTCGGCGCGGGTCTTGTGGGCCACCTGGCCGGTGGCGCACAGGCGCTTAAACTCACCCTTGAGCGTGTCGAGCTCCACGCGCAGGGAGAACTTGTTGAGGCTGGCCACGGTCGGTCGGTGCGCGTGCGCCTGGGCCCCCTCGGCCTCCACGGCCACCATCGCCGAGAGCACCGCCAGGCGCTCAGCGGCAGGCATGGCTTGGTGGCGGCTGGCCCAGCTCTGGGCCTTGCGCTTGATGCGCTGCCGATCCTGGAAACCGGCGACGAGGGTGGCCTGCCCGTTGGCGTGGCAATCGGACCGGCCGTGCATGGCGGGCCTTTTGACGCCGATCTCGGGCCGCTCGTCCTGCGGCTGGAGGGCGGTTTCCTGGACGATCGCGGAGCTCAGCTCGAGCTGCGCCCGAGCGGGATCTTGGTTGCCCCGGATCTCTCGGAAGGCGTGTTTGCCGAGCTCTACGTCGGCGACGAGCCGGGCCGACCGATTGTGCTCATCGGCCCGCCGAACGGTTACCGAGTCGAGGCGCGGAAGTTCGCGTTTGGCTTGCGCAGCGAGGGGCTCGTCGCGGGCAGCGAGATGCGCATCGACGTGGCCTTCGATGGCGTCAACCTCGTCTTCGATGCAACCGAGAGCGACGACTTCACCCGCAAGGTGACCGGCGACGAGACCCAGCGCATTGGCTTCGACACCGGTCTCAGCTGGTCGAGCCGGCACGGGCTGACGCTGCGCGGCCAGGTCAGCCTAAGAGCGCGGACCGCAGTCAATTTGCGCCTTGGGCCCGTCAGCGTGGACGGGCTGGCGCTCGAGATGTCGAACGACACAGGCGCGTTGACTCTGAGTGCGGGGGCCTCGGGCCAGGCGCTGCACTTTCCCGCCGACGCGGTCGGCCAGGCGCCCGCCCTTGTCGCGCGGCTGGTCCAGCTCTTCCCCTACGATGATGCGCGAAGCGTCGCGGGGCTGCTTGCGCGCTGGGTCTTCGGCGAAGAGGCGGAGCTCGTCGTCATCGACCTCGGGCTGATGATCGAGTGCTCTGGTACTGGTCTTCACAAAGTGCTGGTCGTCGGCCGGGGTCGCGCGCGGGTCAAGAATCTCTCGCCGGATGTATTATTCCTGGGCGTCGATCTTGCCGGCGCGCAGCCGTTCGTCCCGGCCGAGGAGGCGTTTTCGCTCGGGCTCTATCAGGATGTTGATCTCGAGGAGGCGATCAGCGCGCCGCATACCGACCAGCTGCAATCGGGCTTCGCGCTCGGCGATGGTGCCATTGCCGCCGGGGCGGAGGTCGTGGGCGACGCCGGCTACGAAACCATCAAGGTCGACGCTCCCCTCGACGGCTCGGCCGCTTCGGACCCGGAGATGTTCGTCGTCAAGAAGGCGGCCGCGCCCGCCGACGAGAGCACCTTCTACAGTAAGGTCGTCAAGCCGGTCTCGGTGAGCCCGCCCCGCTTCGTGACTTCGGACGACGGGCTGCGCGCCGACATGATGCTCGGCGAGGAGAACGTTTACGGCGGCATGACCTACGCCGTCGCGCGCGCGGCGATATTTGATCCGGCCTATCCCGACTCGTATCGGGTCGTCCGGCGCTACGAGACCTATGTGTCTTGACACTCGACTAGTCGCTGGGCGCCAAACGGCATTGCGCTACTCTGCACCCGCCAGACCTCAGTGTCCGGAAACGGCCAACTCCGACCGTTGACCTGCCGCCGACGAACGGTAGGTTGGGGCTGCTATGCAGAGTCTTACATAGCGACCCTAAGCAGCCACTCAGGCAGTTGAGAGTGTGCGCGCGCGGTGCTGTTGCGGACTAATGCCCCGGACACGTTTGAACGCAGCGCTGAACGCGAACGGGGTCGCGTAGCCGACCTTCTCCGCAACAGTGCTCACCGTTTCGTCTGGTTGGCACAACAGATCGGCGGCCATTGCCATTCGCCAATTCTTGAGAAAGGTCATAGGGGGCTCGCCAACCAGGTCATGGAATCGGCGCGCAAGCGATGCTCGGGAGGCCCCGCACTTCTCCGCGAGCTTGTCGATTGTCCACGGATGGGCGGGATCGTCGTGCATGATGCGCAGCGCACGCTCGATGACGCGGTCACCTTGGAATCGCCACCAGTCTGGTCGGTTCGCATCCTGTCGCGCGAACCAAGCCTTGAGCACCGCAGTGCACAGCAGATCGAGCAACCGATCCAACACGGCGGCCTGGCCGGGCTCGTCCTTGACAACCTCGTCGCAAAGCAAGGGAACGAGAGGCGACTCCCAGTCGCCGTGTGTCAGCGATAGCGTCGGCGGCAGCGCGCGCAGCAGGCGATCACTGATATCGCTCAGATGCTCATAGGCCCCGACGAGAAAAACGGTCGAACCGTTCGGGTCGTTGCCCCAGGTACGCACACCGTGCGTCATCTCCTCCAGGAGGGAGCTACCGTCCAGATCGCAGCAGCGTTGGCCGGGGTGGATGACGACCGTCGGCGGTGTCGTAGGTGAGTCGGCGACATTGTAGTGGTCCGGTGCGCGGGTAACGGCGATGTCCCCCGGACCGATCCGAACCGGCTCGCCGTCGTCTGGTATGACCCACAACTCGCCGGCGACACCGGCGATCAGCGTCAGTGGCGACTCGGCCAGGATTCTCAGAGACCACGGGGAACTCATCACCGTGCGCAGAGCAAAGGCGCCTCGCGCGCGTGGAGCATCGAGCAGAACTGTCAATGTGTCCATGCGCGCATTTTAGACGAACGCGTATGGATTTGAATGCCCTGAACATGGTTCACCAAGCGGCCCCCCTGGTAGATTGAATAACCGTGAAAACCGAACCAGTCGGCGACAGCAGTTCAACAAACAGGAGAGGGTAATGAAAGCAAAAGCAGGCACTTACAGATCGCAGAACGGCATCACCCTCGTTCTGGGCGGTACCGGCAAGACCGGTCGTCGTGTTGCGGACCGGTTGCAGGCGCGCGGCGTCGAGACCCGCATCGCATCGCGCTCGGCTGACCCCTCATTCGACTGGAACGACCAGAGCACCTGGGATACGGCGCTCGACGGAGTGACTGCAGCCTACATCACCTACGCTCCGGATCTCGCGATTCCGGGAGCTGGCGACTCGATTCGCGAGTTCGTAAAGAAAGCGGTGGCGCAGGGCGTCAAGCGCCTCGTCCTATTGTCGGGCCGTGGCGAGGAGGAGGCGCAGGCCTGTGAGCGAATCATCCAGGAAGCCAATGTCGAATGGACGGTCGTTCGCGCGAGCTGGTTCATGCAAAACTTCTCCGAAGGCGAGCTCCTCGGCATGGTCCTGAATGGCGCCATCACGCTTCCGGCGGCCGACGTCCCCGAGCCGTTCGTTGACGTCAATGACATTGCCGACGTGGCGGTCGCAGCGCTGACCGAAGAAGGGCACGCCTACGAGATCTACGAGGTCACGGGACCTCGCATGCTGACGTTTACCGAGCTGGCGCAAGCGATATCGCGCGCTGCCGGCCGCGAGGTCCGGTTCATCCACGTCCCGAAGGAGGCGTTTGCTCAAGCTATCGCCGAATCTGGAGCATCCGAGGACATCGTGTGGTTGTTGAGCTACCTGTTCGAAACGGTCCTTGACGGTCGCAACGCCTACGTCTGCGACGGCGTGCAGCGAGCGTTGGGGCGTGAACCGACCGACTTCGCCAACTACGCCCGCCGGATCGCTGAGTCAGGAGTATGGAACACTGCACCCGGAGGCGACAAGGAGGCAGCAGCATGACTCACCTGATCATCTTTGCAGCGGTCGCTGCCGTGCTGGGTTCCGCCATCGTCGCCCCGCGGAGCGTTGCCGGCGGCATGCCATCATTGGGCAGGCGAAGGCAAAGCGGAGATCGAACTGGGTGGCACACCGATCACGGCCATCCACATCCCCGGCCACTCGCCCGGCTCGGTGGCCTATGTCATGGCCTCCGAGGGTCTCAAGCTCGTCTTCGCCCAGGACGTGCACGGTCCGCTGCACCCCAAGCCTGCTCTCCAATCGGGAGGACTATCTGAGCTCGCTGCCACGCCTGCTGGAGCTGGATGCGGACATCCTGTGCGAGGGGCATTTCGGCATCTTTCGCGGGAAGGAGGCGATCGGGAGCTTCATCCGCCGGTTCATGCACTGAAGGCTGCGGCAGCCCCCGAAGCGCGATGCAATTCTCGCCGCCCAATGGATTTAGCGCGGGTGCTCAGATCTCCACCGCAAAACCGGGGTCGAATCCCGGCACCAGCGCCGCGCCGGGATAGCCCCGCTGTTTGCTCACCACCCGTGTCCCGGCGACCTCATAGTCCACACACCAGTGGGTGTGGCCGTGTACCCACAGACGAGCCCGGTCCCGTCCCATGAGCGGCTCCAGGTCCGAGAGGAATGCCGGCCCCAGGGGCCAACGTGGGTACTGCGGAGGCGCAGAGCGTGCCGAGGGGCCGCTATGAGTCACCACCACGGTGGGACCATCGAAGGGCTCGGCGAGCCGCTCCTCCAGCCAGCTCCGCGCTGCCCGGTGCGCATGCAGGGTATCCACTGCCCGCAACGGGCCGGGCCCGGTGGAGCTGCGGATCTGAAAGTGGTCGTTCAGACGGCGCTCGGCAACGGCCATCGCCTCGCCCTGGCGCTCGTTACCACAGAGGCAGAAGTCCGTCCACAGGGTCGCACCGAGGAAACGCGTCCCGTGGAGCACTGTCATCTCGCAGTCCAGGAGATGGACGCCGGTGCCAGCGGCCGTGGCGCGCATCGCCTCCAAGGTGCCGGGATAGCTGTGACCGTAGTACTCGTGGTTGCCGGGCACGTAGACCACCGGTTTAGCCAACCGGCTCGCCTCTGCGGCAGCCCATTGCACGCCCCGCACACCGTTGTCGATGTCGCCTGCGAGCACGATGATATCGGCCCCTACCGCAGGAAGCTTAAGGGGCTCCTCCGGCGCCAGCTCCTGGTGCAGGTCAGAGAGCAGGTGGATCTTCATTTCGTGGGTTTCCTCCTGCCCAGCATAATAGGACGAAACCTTCACCTCTGACGCAAGCCTCCGTCGGGCCTGCAAGACTCCAACTCGGAGCGTCACCCATCCCTTCATGGCGGAGAGAATGCGAGATACCGGAACAGAGGGGGAGATATGCCTTCCTACGAGCTTTTCATCGGCATCGACCATGCCTTCTCTTTTCCTGTCACCTACTTCGAACGCTACCGGCTTGGGAGCTGGCCGGCGTTCCTCGTCGACTTTGCAGCCCACTGGCCGACGGATGAGGACCACACCAACGTCGATTTCATCCGTTTCGGCACGTTGCCGTGTGTTCCGGGGAGTCCCGAGCTAGGCGTGCGCGTGGGCACATCCGCCGAGCTGCGCCTTGCCAGGACGGCAAGTGCCGGAACGAGCGATGACCTGAGCCAGCATCGCCGGCGATATCCATACGTGCTGCCCTCTGGCAATAAGCCCAGCGACATCGTCGGCATGGGCTGTCCACAGGATGCGAGGTATCACTACGGCTGGTACCGGGACGCCTACCGGCTTGGTTTGCGCCGCCGGCCCGCTGCAATGCAGGCGATGCAACACTCACTCAACGAGGTATGTTGCGTATCGGGTGCGTGAGCCGGTCGAGCTCGCCTTCGATCACCGCGGCTCCCGGCACCGCCACCGCGCCGCCCGACACGCCACCGAAGCGTACGATAGGCGCGACCATTCCGTGCTTGCGGCCGGCGGCGATGAACTGGATGCTGTCGACGCCGGCACCAACGCCCGCCGCGACGCCCGCGGTGTAGTGGATGATCTGTCCCTCGAAGTCACCGAAGTTCACCGACTCCACCGTCCGAAACTTCGAGCGCGACAGCGGCGTCACGGATACCGAAGCGGGGATGGGCACCGCGGAACCGCCGATCCCCTTGCCGATGAAGTCATAGACGGCGTGGCAGACACCATTGTCCAGGATCAACTGGCCGGACTCGATGCAGGCAAACTCATAGCAGCCCCCGGTGAATTCTCCGCTGGCGGCCCATTCCTTGCCTTCCAGGTCGTCGCAAACGTATT
This sequence comes from uncultured Ectothiorhodospiraceae bacterium, assembly GCA_964416345.1. Taxonomy (GTDB): domain Bacteria; phylum Pseudomonadota; class Gammaproteobacteria; order CAYQDX01; family CAYQDX01; genus CAYQDX01. The sequence continues at coordinate 3,061 of CAYQDX010000034.1, read as the reverse complement.
CGTTCCGGACTTCGGCCACGCACGCGAGCGCGTCGCATCCGGCCCGGTCGTTCGTGACGCCGTGGCGGAGCTCGTCGTCGGTACAAGCCCAACAGGCCTGATCGGTCGCGGCGGAGAGCAGGATGTCCACCCGACGGAAACGCCGCAGATCCTCGTCGTCATGCCCGGACCGGCCCACCTGGGGCCGCTCGACCTCGCCGAAATACTCGCCCCGGGCCCTGGCGTCCACCTGCCAGTCTTTCATCCTCGCCGCCTGTTTCTTGACGGCCTCGAGCAGCGCTCCCTCGACGGCGTCGACGCGTCGGTAGCCGAGTGTCTTGTTCTTGAGGAAGGGGTCCCGGTTGTCCGCGAAGCCATGGATCGCGAAGCCCAGGTACGTGGGTTTGATGCCAGCGTAAAAGTTCGCGACCTGGCCAATTACATCGAGGTCGTCCTTGGAGAGCTTGGCGCCTTTGGTGGTGAAGTAGATGTGCGCCACGAATCCGGGTTCGATGCCGCGGCCGGAAAGCCCGTTGGCCAGGCGACTCTGTCCCTGGAGTGTAGCCGGCTTCCCGGTGTCCCCCAGCAGTTTCGGATTCCGGCGCACCTGCGGTCTTGCGACGCCAACCCGTCGGTCCAGTGCCAGCAGTGTTGCCCGGTCAACGCGGCCCATTTTGCCTTTGGCGCGGGTGATGCCGGCGCGATGCTGGAACATCGCCACCGCTCTTTGGGTAGCGGCCGTGAACCGGTTTGCCGCCTTGAAGGGACCGGGCTCGCCCTTTCGTAGCAGGATGTTGACGCCGAGCTCTGCGCAGCTCCAGAGGGCAAGATTCTGGTTCAGCGCCCGGTGTGCTTCCGCGACGACGCGACGCTCCTTTGACCCCGCTGACTTGCGGGCACGCGTCACCAGAAAACGACCGCCGCCCCGGGGTTGGTTGCGCACCCGCTCGAGCGCCGTGTTGTCCAGCCAGGCGTGTGGGCTCGCGAAGGACGGAAGGGAAGTGCACGGCGTGAAGTCGGAGAGGTCAGCCGGACAGGATTCACCGCCCCTCGAGTCGGCGGGCGCCTCTTCTTCGACGCTCGCTCCGTCGAGCCCCGGCTCCTCATCCGGCGCGGCAGCTTCTAAGGGCGGCGGACACAGAACGGGTTTCGGGAATTCGATTTCGGCCAGCTTTCCGGGCTCGTCCCCGTCCAAGGCCGGAATCCAGAGCAGGGGCCAGTCATGTCCGGTGCGGCTTTTTTGATTGCGAGGCTTGATCTGCGAGCCGTGGGACGCAAACTTCGGGCTGAGACTCAGTCCGCCGTTGGGACGCAGATTGTCGGAAATGCTCGGGTTGAAGTAGCGGTCACGGTTCCACTCCGAACGCTCGACCCAGCGCCAGTCGACGCCTGCCTTGCGGGCGATGCTCACGACCGAGCGATAACCGTTCTCATTCCGCACCTGGAAGAACCGCCCCGGCGCTGGTTCCGGTGCGATGTCCATTCCGCGGGGCGGAGGAGGACGGGCTTCCACGGGCCCCGCCCGGAGCACGAGGGTCGCCCCCACCGCCAGGGCAAAGAGCATCAGGATGGTGTGGAACGCGGCGACGGGCTTCACGGTTTCAGCCACGGTTGAGTCAGTCGGCCAACGCCGAGCCGAAGTTCCTCGAGACAGATCCCTGATTTTGGAGGAATCGTAGCCCGTAGCAGTGATCACGCCCCATGATTCCTTGAGGGTAGGAAATTCAACGGCCTCTAGCGTAGGGGAAGGGTAGTTCTCAGGCGCAAACCTGTCAACCCAGTCACCGTTCGGGGCACGCCCGGCGCAGGTCCGCGAGGCGGAGTTGAATTCCGGAGGGGGGCGAGCCGGGCCTGGAGGGTCGCTAGGAGCAGCGAAGGACCTTTGGAATCCGCCGAACTGTGACGCGATCCGAAACCGTAATGCGGTCAAGGTTGCTGTGATGCGCGCACGCGTCACGGAAGAGGGAGAAGCAGAGCTCCTCCCACGGGAAATCCTACAACGACTGTTCGTTGCTGAACGCTTATCCCTTGTATTCCATTGTGGCCCGGTAGAGCCACTTTGGATTGATCAGAAAGGCATAATCCCCCGAAAGATAGATCGTAACACACTGTCAGGCGTCACAGGTGGCACCATGGCGAACGACTAGGGGCTGCGCATCACCCATCCCGCTCTGCCGCGCGCACGGCCCGGCTGACCGTCGCATAGTGCACACCGAAGGTATCCGCGATCTGCTGCATCGTGCAGTCGCCCGTTCGGTACGCGTCGAACATCTCGCGCTTGCGATCACCCATGTCCACATAGGTGACCAGAGGGTTCGCTGCAGGCCGCCGCTGCACCTTGGGAACCTGCCGCAGATTGCCTTGGCTCGAAATGCCGCGCTTCGCCTTCTCGATGAATTTCTCGCTGCCCAGGAATATCTGTTGGCTCAGATTGCCGCAGATACTGGGCAGACCGACCCCTGCCCGCACAAAGTTCACATAGCGAGGAACCGCCCAGCGCCGCTGCCGGTGGAACTGCCCCAGCAGCCAGTCCGTCCCCAGCCATGGGGGTGCCGGCTCCTGTCCGATGGTCATCCGATAGCTGCTCCAGCGCCAATCACTGGCGTCACCTACCATGCCCGCCCGCACCGGGTTCAACACCACATAGCGGGCCAGCTCCAACAAGTAGGCGTCCCGCTCGACCAGAATGGCCTGCTAGCGTCCTTGGAATACATGGCCCACCCGGCGGTGCCGGCGATTGACGGACTGGGTACACACTCCGTTCAACTGCCGCATCCCGCGTGCGACGTTCACCTCAGGCGTTTCCACAACCAAGCGGTAGTGATTGGTCAACTGGCAATAGGCATAACAGCGCCAACTGAAACGCGCACAGACCTCGCCGACCAACTCCAGCCAGACCGCCTGATGCTCCTCTGATTAGAATGATGTCTTCCCGCCGGTCACCCCGGGAAGTGACGTGGTAGAGACTGCCGGCCAGTTCGATGCGCAGAGGACGTGTCTTGAAGGAAGTATAGTCGTACTGCAAGGCTTGATAATCATCTAGCCGCCTCCTCAAGGAGCGGGTATCGTCGAAGTGGGAAAA
>CAYQDX010000033.1:0-20108 GCA_964416345.1 uncultured Ectothiorhodospiraceae bacterium | reverse complement strand
CCACTTCCGAGCCCTACGTCATGGGCTCCCACGCCACCTGCTCGGGAGCCTGGGCCAGCGGACCGGAGGATCTCTCCCCGAGTGAGTACTTCTGGGGATACAACCGGATGATGACGGTAGAGGGACTCTTCGGCGCCGGAGACGCGCTGGGCGGCACCGCCCATGCCTTCTCCTCCGGCTCCTTTACCGAGGGCCGCCTCGCCGCGAAGGCCGCGGTGAAGTACATAAAGGAGCACTCCAACGAGAAGATCAACGTCTCCGAGAAGCAGATCGAGGATCTCAGGAAGGTGATTTACCAGCCCCTCGAGAACTATCAGGTGGGACGCAACGAGATCGTCGGTGGCACGGTCTCGCCCAGCTACATCCTCCCCATCCATGGTCTCCAGCGCCTCGAGAAGATCATGGACGAATACGTGGGCGGTATCACCGTCAACTACATGACCAACGAGCCCCTACTCCTGCGGGGGCTGGAGCACCTGCGGATCCTGCAGGAGGACCTCGACCACATCGGGGCCGAAGACCTGCACCAACTGCAACGCGCCTGGGAGCTGAAGCACCGGGCCATAGCATCGGAGTGCGTGGCGCAGCACACCCTATTCCGCAAGGAAACACGGTGGCCAGGCTACTACTATCGAGGCGACTACCTGAGGCTGGACGACGACAACTGGCATGCGCTGACCCTGTCCCGGCGCGACCCCGAGTCCGGCGAATGGACCATGGAAAAGGCTCCCGTCTACCACATCGTCGATTGAGCGACGCCCGCAGGGCGGGATGAATCCCGCCCTGCGGCGATATCGAGAATGATTCCCAAGGCGCCTGCGCCCAGCTTCGCTGGAGCCAAGCAAGGCCAACCGCCCCGCTTCCCCTTAGGGCAAGCCGGAGCCACCCCGCCACCCTGCGCAATGTGTCCCGTAAGAATTAAGCATGCTGATCATGGCTGAACCGGAAAGGTCTGCCGGGCCGCAGGAAAACACGCCCGAGCTGGCTACCACATACTCGGGCGAGCTCGATGGGGCCCAGAACTACCTCGGCGCGGAAAGATCGGACCTCGAGCGGCTGCTCGCATATATTCGTGACAAGCAGGTTCCGCGGCAGCAGGTTCCGCGACTGCTCAAGCAGGCCTGGTCTCGACTGGCAAGGCTGCGTGAGATCCGGGCCGAAGCTCATGGCCTGGCCACCGAGGCAGGCATCGCCGAGGCGCTGAAAAGGGCGTACAGCGCGTTGCGGACGGGCGAGACCTTTTCCCTCGATGACGCCGACCAGGCATTCGAGGACGCCTATAGGCCATGTGTCGAGCTTGCCGACGAGCCCGGATTTGCCGCCCTCATGCGTTCCGCACAGGCCCAGGTCGCCGCCCTCAAACAGGACCATCGGCGCGCGGCCAAGATCTTTGCCCAGGCAGCGGCGACACCGGGGTTGGCAGTACCGCTGCGGTGGCAGTACCAGAGTGAGCGCGCCTTGGTCCTCGTAGACCTCGGCCGCGAATTCGGTGACAACGCCGCGCTCGAGCAGGCAATCAATCTCTACGAAAACGCGATTCTTCCGCTCGCGCCTAGAACGGAACGGCCTGATGATTGGGCCGCGACACAGAACAATCTCGGCAATGCGCTCGGGATCCTCGGTCAACGCCAGCGCGGCACCTGGATGCTGGAAAAATCGATAACGTCCTTCGAGGAAGCGCTCTCGGAACGCGGGCGTGAACGGGTGCCGCTGCAATGGGCCGCGACGCAGAACAATCTCGGCAATGCGCTCGGGATCCTCGCCCAGCGCCAGAACGACACCGAGATGCTGGAAAAGGCGGTCGAGGCGTTCGGGAGCGCGCTCGAGGTACGGACCCGGGAGCAGACGCCGCAGGACTGGGCCACGACACAGAACAACCTCGGTACCGCTCTGCTGGCCCTCGGGCAGCGCAAGAAGGACGCGAAGATACTGAAGAATTCGGTCGACGCCTACAAGAACGTGCTACAGGAATGGACCCGTGAGCGGGTGCCGCTGGATTGGGCCACGACGTTGAACAACCTCGGCACTGCGCTGCGAATGCTCGGCGAGCACCGGAAAGGCCCACGAACACTGGAGCAATCCGTTGCGGCCTATAGGAGCGCACTCGCCGAGCGGAGCCGGGATCGCGTGCCCCAGGACTGGGCCATGACACAGAATAACCTGGGCGCCGCGCTGCAAAAACTCGGGGAACGCCAGGACGATGCAGGAATATTGGGACAGGCCGTTGGAGCCTATGAGAACGCGCTCAAGGAATGCAAGCGTGAGCGTATGCCGATAGCCTGGGCCATGACGACGGCGAACCTGGGGGTCGCACGGAGAGCCCTTGCGGAACGGGCGCAGGATGTCGAGATTGCCCGTATGGCAGTGGCAGACCTTGGCGCGGCGGCGGAGGTCTTTCACGATGCCAGCCATGCGCAGTATTACGAGCTGGCCCTGGAACAGATGGCCAAGGCACGGAAGGTTACAGCCGGACTCGGCGGATGACCGCCCTGTCTGCCGGCATCGGAGCCGCATCGCGCCCGGGTCTCCGCACGGGCGGCCACTGCGCTTCTGCCCCTTGCAACGCCTGATCAAAGACCTGCCGAAAGTGCATCGATCCAAGGGACGGCAGTTTTCTCCCTGTTGGGCCGACCGTCGGCTACCTTGTGCCCTAACGAAGAGCAGTGCCGCGCTTATCTGGGTCTTGTTTGAGCCTCTCTGAGGTGGTACCGTGCCCTGGCAGTCCGTATTCCAGCCGTACAACTGTCATGCGGCTGGAATTCCTATCCGTCCGCGCTGGGGCAGCGTCTAGTTCCGTGTCCGAGCGACATTGCTGAAAGCGTCGTCTTCATCCGGGATTGCCGTTCAGCCGCCTCCAAGGCCGACAAGCAGTCTACGGGGACCTTCGACCCGTGACCGGCATTCACCTGCAGGCCGTCCGTTGCGGCAACAGACCGGGGCTCCCGTGCCGGCGTTTTGTTTGACGTCATGACCAGCTAATGGGATTAGGGTACGGGGAGACAGAACAATGCACCGTTTGCTCAACGGTGATTGCTTTCGATATTCAGAGGAACGGAAACAGTGCAGAACAGAGAATTTGCAGTCAGAATTGCGTTTGTGGCGATCGGCCTGTTGCTTGCCAACACGGCAGGTGCATTCAACATGGGCAATATGATGAATCCATCGAAGTGGATGGGCGGTGACAGCAACCGTTACGATGACTATGGCGGCGGGCCCGGCTACGGCTACGGCGGCCCCGGCTATGGCTACGGCGGCTACCCCGGCTTTGGCTACGGTGGTCCCGGCTATGGCTACGGCGGCTACCCCGGCTACGGTGGCCCCGGTTATGGCTACGGCGGCTACCCAGGCTATGGTGCCACGCCTCCGGTCGGTGCGCCGGGAGTCGGCTCCCGCGATTCGGAGATCGATCAATTGAAAGATCGTATCAGGCAGCTCGAGGGAGAGGTGAGGTAGGCGCGTAGCACATTGTGGCACGCCGACATCGTCTGCATTCAAGAGATCCGGGGGAATGCCCGGGCCATGATCGGGTGGGACCTGACCTACGCGCTCACATATCAGGACAGCTGTAACGGGAGAAACAGCAACTGGCAGCATCAGGAGTCGGGACAGCTCGGGAGCAACATGGAGCATGTATTTGATTCTTTGGGATGCCAACAGGGTCACCGCACAGAGCTCCATTCTGAACATCACTACCGGGAGGCGGTGGGCAGCCAGTCAACTCGATCTCTGCCGCGCGCGGCCAGTGAATCGGACAAGGCCGCCAACCACACGATCACCATGCTGGATTCTGAATCCTATGAGCCGATCACCTGACTGTGATGACCAACCGTGCGGGTGGGCTCCTTTGTTATTCGTTGCCAGCCGGATACTCTCCCGGATGTGACTGCCCGCATGCGGGCGCGTCGGCCGCATAGGCCGCTGGGCGGCGGGCGAGAATCTCGCGCCGGGTCTGCAACAGCAGCGTGCGCAGCGCATCGGTGGCATCCGGCTGGGCAAGCGCGCCGTCCAGGGTGGTAATCGCCGTGTCAAAGCAGCCGCGCTCCGCCAGCACTTCGGCCAGGTTGTTCCAACCCGGGAGAAATCCTGGGTCGACACGCACGGCCTGCCGGTAGTTGTGCTCGGCGGCCGGCACGTTGCCGGCCTGATAGTGGATATTGCCCAATCCCAGCCAGGCGGTCGGCTGACTCGGCCAGCGGGCTGCGGCCGCGCCGTAGGCAAGCGCGGCGGCACGGCTCTGGCCAATCGATTCCAGGTCGGCGGCCGCTTTCAGGTAGGCCGTCGCCGAGGGCGTCGCCGGGAGCTCCCCCGGGCGCAGCACGACCAGGCCCCAGTAACCGGCCAGTCGCCAGGTTCTGAGGAAGCGTCCGGCGGGCATGACGAGCCGGCGCGTGACGCCCGAGCGCAGGATAACCACGTCATCGTCCGGAAGGTAGCCGACGACCACTGCATAATGCCAGACTCGGTTGAAGGAGAAGCCAAGATTTTGCAGGACCAGCACCGGGTGGCCCGCCCGGAGCTCCGCGAGCAGCGTGTCGAGCCCGGGTCCGATCACGTAAGGCAGGCGCGCATAGCTCCGTGTGGCCGCCACCAGCTCAGTCTGCAGGCTTCCCTGCCGTTCCGGTAGATACACTCGGGAGACGAGATCTGCGGGAGAGACCTCGACACCGCTGGCCTGCAGCACCGTGGCCAGTGCGGCCGGGCCGCACTGGTGAACCGTCTGGGGATTGAACGGCGTGGCGTCGAGGTCGACCGCCGTGCGGCGGGCGTCGTCAGGGAGGCGCGGCGCCAGCACGGGGGATACGCTGGCACAGCCGCCCAGCACCAGTGCCGGTGCCAGGACGGCTGCCAGTAACCCGAGCCTCACTTCCCGCGTGCGGAGGAATTGCTCAGAACTTGTTGAAGACGTGGGTGACCCCGACCAGCTCCAGGATGATAAGCACGACGAAGACGACGCCGATCACCACCAGCACGCCGTCGCCACCGGCCGGCAGACTGTCCAGGCGCGGCTGCAGCTGCGCGATCTCGGACGGCGTCAGGGAGCTCACCCGCTGGTCGGCAACCGCGGGATCGATGCCCAGCTGCACGAGCTGTCCACGCACATCCTCACGCGCCAGCAGCTCCTTGAGGTGCGACAGACTTTCGTGGTTCTCCTGAGCGGCGATGGCGGACGGCGTCGCGATGATCCCGGCCAGCGCCTGCTGGGGAAAGGTCGCCACGAGGAAATTGAATATCAGGATATAAAGGCCTGCTTTGCGGATGTTTGATCTGCGCATGGTGTCTCCCTGATTGTCGAAATAGCAATGCCGGGGTGGCATCGGCGGGCATTATAGCCCGAATTGCGCCGTTTACGTGTCGTCGAAGCCTTGCAGAGGGCTCGAGGAGGGGCCGTGTAGTGACTACTTTATCGCTACGGGTACGTGTGACGCCTTCGTTGATCACTATCGTGCCATGGATTAGGATGTCGATGATAGTCCATATCGCTGGTTTGGCACTACGAAGACCATTCAGATGACTATCGACGAGTCGCTGCTGGAGGACGTCGATCGTACGGTGACTGCCCTACACACGACGCGCTCGGCATTCATCCGTGACGCCCTGGTCCTGGCGCTGCGGCATCGGGCGGTCGCGGAATTGGAGCGTAGGCATGCCCAAGGCTATGCCGAGCATCCGGTCGAGCCTGGAGAGCTCGACGTCTGGGAGTCCGAGCAAGCCCGGGGGGCTGAATGAGTCCGGGCGATATTTATTGGTATACGTTCCGCGCTCCGGACCAGCGCCGCCCCGTCCTGATTCTGACTCGCGACTCTGCGATCCGGTTTCTGACCGGAATCACGATTGCACCCATCACAACCAGGATCCGTGGCATCCCGTCGGAGGTGGCCCTGACGGCTGCCGACGGTCTGCAGTCGCCATGTGCCGCCAACTGCGTCAGCCTTCAGACCGTTTCCAAATCGAGCCTCGAGGCCTTCATCACCCGCCTGCCACAAGCCAAGATGCGGGAGGTGCGTGCCGCCATCGAGTTCGCGCTGGGCTTCGATACTTTGGCATGACCCTGGACCGCACCGGCCCAGCGGCAGCACCCGACGCGGTCAGATGTGGCGTTCAACCTCTCTTGGCGATGCCTTCTGCATGGCACGTCCTCTTTGCTTCGAGCGGGCCGGTGGTCGCTACCGCGTCACATCTCCGGGTGAGCCGATGCTCGGTGTGAATCATCCGTATCATCCGGAGCGCGGGGATCCTCGATGCAGCGATCTTGAGCGGACAGTTCGACGGGACTGAGATGTACAAGGGTTATTTCGGGTTCAGTGAGACGCCCTTCGCGATCACACCCGACCCCGTGTTCCTCTACATGAGCCCAAGGCATGGCGAGGCGCTGGCCCATCTCGAGTATGGCCTCTACGAAACCAATGGCTTCGTACTGCTGACCGGCGAGATCGGCACCGGCAAGACCGCGCTTTGCCGTTATCTGCTCGACCACCTGCCGGCCGATATCGGGGTAGCCTTGATCCTGAATCCCCGGCAGAGCGCCTTTGAGCTCGTCGCCAACATCTGTGACGACCTGCATATCTCCTATCCGTCCGACACGTCCAGTGTCAAATCGCTGGTCGACGTGTTGAATCAGTCGCTGCTGGAGAACCACTCGCGTGGCCGGCGCACCGTGCTCATCATCGACGAAGCGCGAATTCTGAGTGATGAGGTGCTCGAGCAGGTTCGGTTGCTTACCAACCTGGAGACGGCCAAGCACAAGCTGCTGCAGATCTTGTTGATCGGGCAACCGGAGCTGAATGACACACTGGCCCGCCCCGAGCTGCGGCAGCTCAGTCAACGCATCACGGCCCGCTATCACATGTCCCCCCTTAGCCGCGCCGAGACGGCCGCCTACATACGACATCGTGTGTCGGTGGCCGGGGTTGAGCGCCCGCTATTCACCGATGGGGCACTCAACAAGATCTATGCCCTATCTCAGGGTACGCCCCGTATGATCAACATCATCTGCGACCGCGCCCTGCTGGGGACCTACGCCCGGACCCGACCCCTGGTCACTGCGCCGCTTGTCGCCCTGGCGGCGCAGGAGGTGCTGCCCCACAAGCGACGCCGCCAATGGGTCGCGAGCCGGCAGCTTGTATTGGCGGGCGTGCTAGTCCTGCTCGCGCTCGTTGCCTATCCGCTGATTCCGTGGCGGGAGCTCAGCCCGGTCGCCCACGAGGCGCCCCCGCCGGCCGTGGAGCCACCGATGGTCAGAGCGCCTGCACCTCGAGAGTCGGAACTGGCCGTGGCGGTAGAGCCGATCGCTGCTCAAGAAACAGCCACCGCAGCTATTGACCAGCTGCTCGATAACCCCGATTGCGACGGTGAATCCAGCTTCGCGGCCCTGCTCAGGCGCTGGGGCAAGAGCTATCGACCCCAGGAGGGGCGCACGGCATGTGAGGTGGCCGCCGGCGATGGCCTGAAATGCCTGCATGACAAGGGTACCTGGAACAGTCTGCGTCGCTACAATCGGCCCACCCTCCTAGAGATGCGCGACAAGAACGGTAACCCGCACCAGTTGCTGCTCAATCAGATGGCTAACGAGGAGGTCTCGTTGCAGTGTGGCGGCCACGAGATGCGGCTGCCCATCACGGAGGCTGACCGCCATTGGCTGGGAGAGTATCTCATACTGTGGAAGCTGCCTGGCGGTCGTGTCCAATTGACGCTGGGCAACAAGGGTCCAGAGGTAGCGGCCCTGCAAGAACAGCTTGCACGGGTGAATAAGGACGATGGTGCTGAGCCCATAGTCGTCAACTCGGTGTTCGATGACACCTTACGCCGGCAGGTCATGGCGTTTCAGAGTGCGCATGGCTTGGAGTCGGATGGCATCGCCGGCAAGGACACTCTGATCCTTCTCAACAGCCTGGTGGGTGACCCCTCCGTACCCACCCTGCGGCAGACCGCGAACGCGGGGGCTCAGTGACATGTCGCTCATTGTAGAAGCTCTGAGAAAGGCCCAGCACGAACGTCATGCCGATACCAGCCGTCCGGCCATCGAGGTACGCCACGCGGCTCCCGGTCGCAAGACTCGATGGCTGCCAGTGTCCGCGGCGATTGTCGTGGCCGGATTGGCGGTGACAGGCGCCTATTTGCTCGGGTCGAGCAGCGCCGAGCATCCGGATACGGTGCGGGTCGCCACCAAAGAGCCCAGGTTGGTGTCGCCACAAACAGCGCCGCCCTCAAAGCCGTCGCCCTCTCGGCCCGCGCACATAGAGCCGGTGAAGACCGAGGCGCCCCCGCCCGTGGCGCCTGCCGCACACCATGACGAAGCTAATGCGATGCCCATGGAAGCAATGCTCGCCAGGGCTGCCACAGCACCTGCCCCAGTGGTCGCACTGCCGGCCGCGCTGCCTCGCAAGCCCTCCCCCGCCGAGACTCCAGCGGATTCAGCGAAGGCCACGCGCAAACCACGCCTCACTGCCCCTCACGAGGCGCAACCCCGAAGCGCGTCCGACCGCGCGTCCAAGGTGGCATCGATCGACGAGAAACCTCCGGACATCCCCATCATCCAGAACCTGCCCGCGGAAATAAGGAACCGGCTTCCCGCGTTGAAACTCAGCATCCACGTCTATTCCGACGACCCGGACAAGCGATTAGTGCTCATCAATTCCCGCCGCTATCGCGAAGGCGACGCCGTCTCGGATGACGTCACCCTCGACAAGATCACGCCGACCGGGGCTGTGCTACGAACCCGGGGAATCTCGTTCCGCCTGGTCATTGAAGGCTGAGGATGGCGCCGCTCGCAGCGCTGCAAGGCCTTGCCTCAAGACATTTCTTGGCCATTCCTGCTACACGGCACGCTCTCTACACGTTAACATGGCGAGCGGGAGGCCTCACAACTGCCGGCGAAGAATCTGTCCTCATCCGTTTCCAGTGCGTCTTAATTCCAACCACGACTGCCTGTAGGTCCGGTCTTCTCCGATCTCTCTCATGGCCAGCCCTCGGAACCTACACTCTGCTTCGATCCATTGACGTTGGTGGTAAATGCAGCCGGGCACGTCGGATTCGTGGCTCGTGCCATACCAGTTGACCCCGGTGTAGTCTGGGTGCTCCGAAGTGGCCGGGAGGTAGGTGGCGAGGAAGGTGCCATCCGGTTTGGCATCGCGGACAAAGGAGTCGAGCATAACTTGTATCTGTGGCTTTGACGCATGGGTCCAAATGGAATAGGCGAGAAAAAAGTCGAAATTCTCCCCAAATACCGACGTGTCGAAACCGGGATTGGTGTCGAACCGAGGGTTCTTCGCGTTTATGACATCTTGCTCCATCACCGTGTGGAGACCCAGCTCCAGTCGTCCCTTGTGGGGCTCTATGCCGCAGTACCCTCCTCGATTCAAGAAATGGATGAGCCAGTACCCTGCCCGGAGAATGCCGCATCCCAGATCCATCACCTTGTGGTAGGGAGCCAGACCCGCCTTCACCATGTAGATGAATTGCTCCCTTCCACCTCTTTCGAAGTCCTCAGGAGGGAAGCCGAAGAAGGGCTCATGCTTCAATATCTCTATCTTTTCTCGAAGTTCCATAGGTTATGCCCAATAGGTTGCGTCTTCAACAGCTAGACGGATTATACGAGCACCCCTCGGGGGATCACTTCTACATGGCCTATTCCCTGTCGTTTTCGCTCGCTGCCGCCGCCGGCGTGCAGGGTGGATTGGCCGTGGTCACCGACTACCGCGGCAACACGGGGAGCTACGTATTTAGGGCCGCGGAAAGAAACAATCGTCCCAAGATTGCGCCGGATATGGGGGCCGGATTCGAGGCGCGGCAAGGGGCGCATAGCCCGGACTATGTAACCCTTGCCGCAACGCAGAAGCCGGCGCCGGAGACCCGCAAGATGGGATGATTATTTCTTTCCGCGGCCCTTACCCAAGTCTACACCTACCAGGAGCCGTGATCCGTCGCAATCGATTTATCGACCCCGAGTCTTCGATGCGTCCCCGGAGCTCGCCACACACTGCCCCTCCCCCCTGGGAGTCTCCGCGTCGTTACGGCTTTCCGCCGCTGCCGGCAGCGAGTGGACAGCAGGGCCCGCCTGGGCCAGGGCACGAGGTATGTTCCCGGCCACGGGGGTATCCCGAACATCGGATGGGCGAGAGGGCGCTCGTTGGCGAAACAGTCGGGCCACGAGCGCGGCGACGACCCGCTGGTAGGCGGGACCCACCAGTCGCACCCAGGCATCGAGGAGCTTCGCATCCGCGCCAATCACCACCCGCGGCTCGTTCTTCAAGATGCCGTTGATGATGTCCTCCGCGGCCCTCTCGGGAGTCGTCCGAGCAAGCTTCCTGTCGAAGAAGTCCGCGAAGTACTCCTTGTCCTCCGAGGCGGTGGCGCGCGCATTGCGCGCAACCGCCGTCTTGACTCCGCCGGGGTGCACGCAGGTCACACCCACCGGATGGCCGGCAATCAGCATTTCCTGGCGCAGCGCCTCGGTGAGGCCTCGAACGGCGAATTTTGCGGCGTTGTACGCCGTCTGTCCCGGGATGCCCATGAGGCCAAACACGCTGGAGATATTGACCAGATGGCCGTCCCCGGAGGCGATGAGGTGCGGCAGGAACTCCTTGGTGCCGTGCATGACGCCCCAGAAGTTGATATCCATGATCCATTCGAATTGCTCGTAGGTAACCTCGTAGAAATCCCCATAGAGCGCGACACCGGCGTTGTTGATCACCACGTTGACGCGGCCGAGCCACTCGGCGACCGAGGCGGCATAGTCAGCCATTGCCGCGCGGTCGCGCACATCGAGCTCGTCGCAGCGAAGCTTGCATGCCACCAGCCGCTGGACTTGCCGAGCGGTCTGCTGCAATCCTGCACCGTCCCAGTCGGACAGGGCTAGGGCCGCTCCCTTCGAGCCGGCATTGAGGGCAAGCGCCCGTCCGATCCCGGAGCCTGCGCCGGTGATCACCACGACCTTACCGCCCAGGGTCCTCATGCCCACGCCTTCTGCTCGGTGGCGGTCAGGGGTGAGCGCGTCGCCACCTCGTACCGATCGGCATCGAAGCGCGCCAATTTCCGACGAAAGCCCAGGGTGGAGCCGGACCAAAGCGTGACATTCCGGCCTTGCGCGTCGAGGTACCAGCTCGCACATCCACCGGCATTCCACACCGGTCGAGAACGCCGGCCGTGCGCGCGACGGCCTGCAAGTAGGCCCAGATTTCCGGCTGCGTGGAACGAATGAGCGGGACCAGGCTGGATTGAGGGCGAACGAGTAGGATTACAGCTGCGAGGGAACGTCGCACGCGGCGCCGGGGTAGGTGTTGTCCCGCCAGGTGCCACCCACGTCCCCGCCCTTGTCGACGACCAGGAAGTCGCTCTCGCCGGTCTCCTTGAGCCTGATGGCCATGCCGAGGCCACCGAAACCGGCACCGATGACGAGGTGCCGGACATGGTGGGAAGAGCGCTCGTCTGGTTCATGCCGCGGACCATACCGACGGCATCGAGCGACAGTCAATAGCCGCTCTGCCCTCTGTTCCACTGACAAAGTCATGCTCTGCACGGACGTGATGCCATCCACGACCGTCCGCGGCCCCCGCAGAAGGCGAGCGAATCTATCGTAGTCTATCTCCCTGAGGCGCAGCGAAGCGTCGTGACAGCCTGACGCCGAGCTCTGCCTCTGGGCGCCGCCTCCGCTATTCTGCGCGCGTCCGGCGCCTGCCGGAGCCCATCCTGTACCTGCCGACTTGGCCGGAGGTCCTGCCAGCAGGGCGTCGGGCGCCGCCGCAGGCCTCACGAGGACGAGAGGCGCACCCTGAGCTGGCATACATCTACGCTATAATATGTTAGAGAACAATTGATTGCGGGATTGTCTTTCCTCCCGTGACAGTGCATTGAGCACGGAGCCACCAAGGAGCTAGTCTACGATTCCGGACTGGCCGTGCTGCTGCTCCTGCACAAAAAGGCCGGGCATCCCGAGATCGGCGTCTGCCTGGTGAGCTGCAGGCCCCAGGTGTACCAAAGGCTCGCGAAAGCGGGGCGCACCAGGTTGTTCCGCGTCACCCCAGAGCGCGACGCGGCGCTCGACCGGCGATGAGAGCGCCATGGCTGCAGGGAAGACCCGCGGCTCCGCTGGGACGACTGGCGCGGCGCGCGCAAGACTTGAGCATGGCTGATTCCGCCGCGCCTTTCCTTTCCCCGACATGTCGAGCGTTGGCTCTCTACCTGTATCTCTGCGAGGACATAGCCCGAACGCAACGCCGCCGCTTCATAGCTGCCCTGGCAGCCGCTGCCGCGATGCTGCTCGCCAACGTCGCATTTATCGCGGGGACGCAGTGTGTGGGGTGGCTGCGATGATTCCGCCGGTCGCTATCCCCGGGGGCTCGGGCCGTGCCTTGCGCACCGTCTATGGTGGTCGCCCGTGGCCCTGCCGCTGGGCTTGGCGCTACAAGTGTGCGCCATGAGCGGCTTGTGCCAGCGCAAAAAGTCCGTGGCTGGGCTGCGACAGGACATCGCCCAGACGCTGCGGCTGCTTCAGCTTCAACACGATGCCATCCTGGATCTGGACGAGAAGCACACCATCCTGTTCGTCAATCAGGGCGCGGAGAACGCCTTCGTCTACCAGGCCAGCGAGATCGTCGGCAAATCCGTTGACATCTTGCTTGCATGCGTAAGACAGCCCTTCTTCTTGACGCCCTTGCCGGGCCCCACGGGAATGCTGTGGGCGCGGGATGATGACAAGCCACTGCGGTGCATCTTGGGCCGGCGCAAGGCCGGCGACGAGCTCCATTTGGATGTCTCCGTTTCCCGGTTCTCCTACGGCGGCGAGCAGACCCTGCCTCACCTTTTGCCTGAGCATGGGGTCGATCCAGACACCTTGCTCCTGCGTGCCGAAGGAGCCATGTATGTCGCCAAGCGTGAAGGGCGGCCTCGGATCTATGAGCCCGGGTCCCCGCGTGCCCTCCCGCAGCCACGGGAATGGGCGGCGCACCCATGATGAGGCTCGCACTTGATGCGGAGTCTCGTACTGAATTTGCCTGACGCACGAGCTTCACAGGCAACGTCGCCCAGCTCCAAGTCCCGTCCGCTGACCCGACGGTAGCAGTCAATCCGCATCGGATCCTGGGCGCCGGATTTCGGGTCCAGGGCCGCGGTGTGCTTGTCCAGCAACAGCACCTAAGGTCTGGTGCAATCCCTCGGCCCTTTTCATGGCGGCCTACGGGCATTCTGCGATTCCTCGGAGACGACGCGATCGGTACGCTCGACGAGTGCCAATCCGGCGGCTCAGGACGAGTCATTGCACCATTTGGCGGCGCTGAAAGTGGCGGCATAGCACGCGCGACTCCGCCCCGGTTTATGCAACGATAGGGTATACTGTCCGCACATGCCGCGCATCACGGCGATTACGTGGCGTCGTCAGCCGTCAATAGCAGGATGTACCAACGATGAATCTCCGAGTTACCTCTCTCGACGATGGAATTACGCTGGTCGCACTGAGCGGCCGTATGGATGTCACCGGAACCCAAGAGATCGAGATGAAGTTGACGACGAGCACCGCGGTTCGCAAAGCCGCAATCATCGTTGACCTATCCGGCATGGAATTCCTGGCATCGATCGGGATTCGCGCTCTGCTGTCCAACGCCAAGGCTCAGGGAATGCGCGGAGGCAAGATGGTGCTCTGCAATCCCCGGCTACCCGTGCAACAGGTGCTGGAGGCCACCGGTATCGATACCCTCATTCCTATGTTTCGCACGGTGGAGGCGGCGCAGGAATACCTGGCTCCGCTTGCCCGCGAACTGAAAGATTGACGACTCACTCCACTGCGTCCTGAGACACCGGCCATGAACCGGGTGTCCGAAGTGGAACCTCCCGTTCATCGCATCTGCTTGCCCGCACGACTCGATCAGGTCGACTTCGCGGCACGATGGGCTCGTGAGCTGCCAGATGCGCTGGGTCTGGACGCGTCGCTGCGCTTCCGGATCGATCTGGTATTGGAAGAGGCCCTCGCCAATATCGCGATGCATGCCTTCGTCGCCGGCGGTGACGGCGTGTTCGAGGTCCTCTGGCAGGGAAGGCGGGACGGCGGTGTCGAGCTCACTATTCGAGACAACGGCGGCCCCTTCGATCCGACCCGCGCATTGCCGATAGCTCTTGCCTCGGACTTGGCCAGCGCACGCCCCGGAGGGCTCGGAATCGGCCTGATCCGCCAGTTCACCGAACGGATGGACTACGCGCGCGTGGCCGAGCATAATCTTCTGACTCTGACCCTGTTGCCCGCCCAAGACGAGCCGACGGACGCAAGACTGGCGGCGGCGCATACGGAGGACGTAGAGCGCCGTAGGTCAGGACCCGTGAAATTTCCGCTTACACTGGAGGGCGGAGCCGAAATCGTCGCCGACCGCCGTGACCCCTTGGCCGTGGCCTACCGGGCCCAGCTGTTTCGAGGACTGCCGCAGGACACGATTGCACCGCTGCTACGCGATTGCGATCGCCGCAGCCTGTGCGCCGGTGAGCGCCTGATCGGGCAGGGACAGATCAACCACCATGTGTATATTCTGCTGTCGGGACGCTTGAATATCTCCCTGGCTTCACAGGGGTCGCAGGTCGATCTCTTCCTGCAACAGGGGGAATGCGTGGGCGAAATGTCGGTAATCGACGGCGAGCCCGCCTCCGCCAACGTCATCGCAGCCAGCGATGTGGAAGTGTTGGCGATACACGAGGAGCTGTTCTGGTCCAGATTGGCCACCATGCCCGGTGTGGCCCGCAACCTCCTGCGCATAATGTGCCAGCGAATCCGGCGTCGCAACGAGCAGGAGCTGGGGCTGCTGGAGCAGCAACTGCGCTACGAGCACCTGGCCCGGGAAATGAGTGTCGCCCAAGACATTCAACTGAGCATGCTGCCGCAGCGCCCCCTGCTGGAAGGCTATCCGCAAGCCGATGTAGAGGGATTAATGGAACCGGCGCACGACGTGGGCGGCGATTATTTCGATCTGTTCGCCTTGGACGAGAACCGTATCTGTCTGACGGTAGGTGATGTATCGGGAAAGGGTATGCCGGCGGCCCTATTCATGGTCCGGGCAGTGACCCTGTTGCGCTCACATATCAAGAAGAAGCGGCGCCTGGAAAAGTCGCTATTCAAGATCAATAATCTATTGATCGACAATAATCCCACGCTGATGTTCGTCACCGCCCTGGTGATGATCGTGGACCTACGGACCGGACAAGCGATGTGGATCAACGCGGGTCATTGCGAGCCAAGTCTGGTCCGTTCTCAGGGCGCGGACACCGACAACGAGGTTCATACCCTGCATGCCCCCAAGGGTTTGATGTTAGGGATACAGCCGAACGCTGAATACCACGTCGAACAACTGCGACTTCGTGCTGGCGATGCGTTGATATTGTATACCGACGGAATCACCGAAGCCGAAAATCGCCACCACAAACAGTTCGGCGAGCAGCGCCTGAAAAAACACCTGGCGAGGCAAGATTCTCTAACGGCCGTCGACCTGGTAAGTAATCTACGTGCGCAGGTAAGAGCATTCGCGGACGGCGCTCCTGCATCGGACGACATCACGGTGCTGGCGTTTCGCTACCTTGCAGGCGACGGACAAATGGCGACAACCCAGGCTACCAGTCAGGCGTAGCGGCAAGGGAGACGGATTGATCGTACGCGGGCACCCGTTGGAACCGATCTCCTTCACTGTAGAGACCCAGGTCCGGTCCCCTGCCCCCTCACCGATAAGCCGCCACCAGCTCCCGGCGTAGCTCCTCCGTCAGCTGCTCCCGCTTCCTCAGCTCGGTAAACCGATGCAGCAGGTCATCGACGCCGATGCGGCGTTTCTCCCCGACGTCCAGATGCTCCACGATTCGGCCTTGATGCATCATGATGGAGCGATTGCCTAGGGCCAGGGCCTGCGGCATGCTGTGGGTGACCATCAAGGTGGTGAGGCCCGCGGCCTCGATGAAGGCCTTGGTCAGGCGAATGACCTGGGCGGCGGATTTCGGGTCCAGGGCCGCGGTGTGCTCGTCCAGCAGCAGCACCTTGGGCTCCCGCAACACCGCCATGAGCAGCGTCAGCGCCTGCCGCTGGCCGCCGGAGAGGCTGCCGATCAGGTTGTCCAGCCGCCCCTCCAGCCCCATTTCCAGGCTGCGCACCCGCTCGGCGAGCTGCTCCCGCAGAGTGTCATCGAGGCTGATCCGGGGGCGGCGGGGCCGGCCGCGCAGATGGGCAAGCAGCAGGTTCTCGGCGATGCTCATGTGGGGGGCAGTGCCCATAAACGGGCTCTGGAAGACCCGCGCGATCAGGTGGGCGCGACGGAAGTCCGGGCGGCGGGTCAGCTCCTCCCCGGCGATGCGGATCCGGCCACGGTCCGGCAGGAAACTGCCGGCGACGGCGTTCAGTAGGGTCGATTTGCCGGAGCCGTTGGTGCCGATGACAGTGATGAAGTCGCCGGGGGCGAGCTCGAGATCGATACCCTGCAAGGCGTAGACGGCATTGGCGGTGCCGGGATTGAAGGTCTTGTGCAGACCCTCGATGCGGATCATCGCCGTCTGCGGGGTGGGCTCAGGGGGCATTCCGGGACTCCTCGGAGACAACGCGGTCGGCACGCTGGACGAGTGCCGGCGGCAGCGCGATGCGGAGCCGTCGCGCCACCTCGCGATTGAGCAGTAGCTCGGTGGCCGCGGTCTGGCCGATGGGAATCGTGGCGGGCGACTCGCCCTTCAGCACCCGGGCCAGGACCTGGCCCCCTTCGTAGCCGGTGCGGTAATAGCTCGGTCCCAGGGCCGCAAGGGTGTCGCGCTCGATGAAGTCCGGATCGATGGAAAAGAGCGGAATGCGGTTGGCGGCGGCGACCCGGGCGTAGCTGTCGTAGCTCACGTTCAGCGTGTTGTCGCCCGGGTTCAGGAGCACCTCCGCGCCCCTTGCCACCAGAGACTTGGCGGCCTCCAGCACCTCCGCGGAGCTGCCGACGGTGGCCTCGATGAGGCTGAGGCCAAGCTTTGCGGCGTGGGGCCGCGCCTTGGCCAGCACCGACTCGGAGTTAGCCTCGGAGCTGTTCCACACGACGCCGATCTTACGCCGCCGCGGCACGATCTCCTGAATCAGATCCAGCATCGCCTCGATGGGCGGGAAGCAGGCCACGCCGGTCATATTCGGCAGATGCCGATCCGGAGTCTGGGCGGCGCCGATGCGATAGGGGTCGAAGATGTAGGTGAACACCACCCGCTGGCTCGGGTCTTTGCGGGCCCGCTGCACCGCCGCCTGCACCACCGGGGTGGACAACGGCACGATGACGTCGGTACCGCGGGCGCCTAGGTCCTGCATGATGGTGGTAATGGTTGGGAAGTCGGCATTGGCGTTGCGGTAGAAGAGCTCGACGTTCTTGCCGGCGAAGAATCCGCTGTCGCCGAGGGCATCCACCAGCCCCTGCTTCGCCCGCTCCACGTTGGGCTCCGTCGCGAACTGGACGATGCCGATGCGGGTCAGGCGACGCCGGTCCTCCAGTTTGTCGTCGCGCACGACAAGGTCGGCGCGCGCCATGACCGATGTCGGAATCTCCAGCCCCAGCTCCGCCGCCTTGTCCAGGCTCACGCCCCATTGCAGGCCCGTGTACTGCTGGAAGGGGATGTCCTTCGGGCTCTCGCCCTCGCCCAGGATCCGGTGGGCGAGATGCGCCGCCTGCATGCCGCTCGAGTGATAGTCGAAGCCCACGCCACCGACGATCCCGCCCTGGAGCCGGGCAATCTCCGACAGGAAGACGGGAATGCGGAACTGGTCGGCGGCCTTTACCACCGCCTCCAGGGCAGAGTACACGGTGTTGTCCGGCGCGAGCACGAAGGCGTCGATACCCTTGCCGGCCAGGGCCAAAGCATGGTCGTAGACCTCCGCGGAGCTCGTGACGATGCCCGACTCCATGGTGATTTGGGGATAATCCTTGGCCAGCACCTTGCGCAGCTCGCCGACGTTGTAGACGCCGTTGGCCTGGCCCTCGTTCCACATGACGCCGATGCGCCGCAGATCCGGTCGGATCGCCGTGGCCATCTCCATGAACTTGTCCATGGGGACACTGCCGTAGACTCCGGTGACGTTGGGCCGGTGGGTCCGGTCGTCCGTGCCGGCATCGATCACGAAGGGATTGGCGACCGTGGCGAAGACCACCGGCCGGTCTCGGATACGGTTGATGGCGGCTTGGGTCGCCGCGGTCGAGATGGTGAGCACCAGGTCGACATTCTTTTGGACGAAACTGTCGAGGATGGTGGGCAGAGTCGCGATCTCGCCTTGGGCGTTGGCGATCTCGAACCGAGTATTCTGACCCGCCACATAGCCGAGCGCCCCCATCTCCTCGATGAAGGCGTCCCGAGTGTCGTTGAGCACCTGGTGATCGACGATCTGCACGATGCCGATGCGGAGCTGGCCGGGCTGCAGCGGCTGGCCCGACGCCACCGCGGGACCCGGCGCAGGCGTCTCGGTCGCGCGCTGAAGGAGCGGCAATCCGAAGACGACCACCGCCGCGATGGCGGCCGCGGCGGCGGCCAACCGGCGGCCGGGACGCGGCATCCGCCCGCCGCCTATGCGGCGCGAGAGCACCAGGGTCGCCAGCACGAAAAGGGCGGTAATCAGCTTCAAGTCGATGGGGTTGAGGCCCACCGAGAGGGCCAGGGCCACCATCAGCCGGAACACCACGGAGCCGACGACGACTCCCAGCACCACCACCCACAGGGCACGGCTGCGCAGCACCGACTCGCCGATGATGACGGAGGCCAGGCCGAACACGATCACGCCGATGCCCATGCCGATGTCGACGAAGCCCTGGTACTGGGCCACCAGTGCCCCGGAGAGGGCAACCAGTCCGTTGGAGAGGGCGATGCCGAAGAGCTTCATGCGGTCGACGTCGACCCCGGAGGCCGAGATCATGGCCGGGTTGTCGCCGGTGGCCCGCATGGTCACCCCCAGGTCGGTGCGCAGGAACCAGGTGACCAGGAGCCAGAAGAGACCCATCAGGGCCAGCAGCACCACCAGCACCCAGAGCTCCCCGGGCAGACCCGGGTCGAGGCGGGCGAGCCAGGAGAACAGGGTCTCCTCCTTGAGCAAGGGGATGTTGGCGCGGCCCATGATGTGGAGGTTGACGGAGTAGAGCCCGGTCATCACCAGGATGCCGGCCAGCAGGCCGTTGACGTTGAGCTTGGTATGGATGAGGGCGGTTGCGGTGCCTGTCAGCAGACCCGCCGCCACCGCCGCGGGCAGCACCGCCAGAGGGTGCACTCCGGCCACCAGTAGCACGGCGCCGGCGGCCGCCCCAGTGGTGAGGCTGCCGTCCACGGTGATGTCCGGGAAATCGAAGATGCGGAAGCTGACGTAGACCCCCATGGCCATGAAGGCATAGAGGAGTCCGAGGTTGACGGCGCCGACCCACAGCTCCATGGGTCACACCTCCAGCTCGATGATGCCCACCAAGCCCGCTCGCAGGCGGGTCGCGGGGAGTAGATGACAGACCTGCTCCGGGAGCTGGTGACCCAAGACCCGGTTGAGCTCCTGCTCGAGATCGACGGCCCGGCGGCTGAGATGACCCTTCTGCATCACCACGGCGTGGAGATGGAGATTCCCCCGCTCCGGAAACAGCTCCGCCACCGCGTGAGGCAGAACGCCGCGCTCCCGGGCCATCAGGCCGGTGGCCGCCAGCAGCAGCCCCGGCTCGCCGGGCTCCACGGGGAAATCCAGCCAGTCGGCGAAATGCTCGGCCTCGAAGATGCTTCCCTCTTGTTCGGCCAGGCTCCCCGCCATGGGGCTGCGGCGCAGCGCCATGCCCCAGTGACCCCGGCTCTCCGCCAGCAGCACCACCCCCAGCAGTGGCGCCTCGCCGAGCCCGAGCAGTGCCCTCCGCAGCCGCTCCAGATCGACGGGACGCTCCCGGTCCTCGAACTGCACCCGGCATCCAAACTCGCCGGAGACACCGAAGCCATGCAGAAAACGCAGACTCCCCAGGCTCCCCGACCACTCTCGCAGGACGTAGTCGACCCGTGGGTTGGGCACTCCAGGCTGAACAAAGAAGTTGCCGTCCATGACCACCGCCTCGCCGAACAGGTGGGAGTAGTCCGCGAACATACGTTAGTTCTTAAGCAACCCCGAAAACCGGCTCCAGGCCTGTCTTCGAGCG